>DASSEA010000470.1:0-9617 GCA_035696805.1 Casimicrobiaceae bacterium | reverse complement strand
GATAAGGCCGGCTGCGTCGGCCGTCGAACAGGAGGAGCCATGTCGAGCAGCCATTTCCTTGCGTCCATCTGCGCCGCTGCCGCCGTGCTCGTTGCGGCGCCGGCCGCCCTGGCTCAGGGAACCTACCCCGACAAGCCGATCAAGATCATCGCGCCGGTGCAGCCGGGCGGCGGCGTCGATCTCGTCGCGCGCACGATCGGCGACCGCTTGCAGAAAGCGCTCGGCCAGCCCGTCGTCATCGAGAACCAGAGCGGCGGCGGCGGCATCGTCGGCTCGCTCGCGACCGCGCGCGCCGCGCCCGATGGTTACACGTTGATGGTGGGGTACGTGGGAACGCACGGAACCAATCCGGCCGTGCGCAAGCTGCCGTACGACGCCGTCAAGGACTTCACGCCGATTGCGATGGTTGGCGGCACGCCGAACGTTTTGATCGTTCCGCCGACCGTGCCATCGACAAACCTGCGCGAGTTCGTCGCGTGGGCGAAAGCGAATCCCAAGGAACTCGCGTATGGCTCCGCGGGCCCCGGGACGCTCACGCATCTCGCGATGGAACAGTTCAAGATCGAAGCGGGCTTGCCCGATATGACGCATATCGCGTATCGGGGCATCGGTCCGGCGTTCACCGATATCCTCGGCGGTCGGACGCAGGCGATGCTTCCCGGGCTTGCCGCAGCCCTGCCGCATATCAAGGCAGGCAAGGTCAAGGCGCTGGCGGTTACCGGTGTGCGACGACACGCGCTGCTGCCGGACGTGCCCACGCTCGAAGAGGCGGGTTTCTCCGGCTTCGATGGCGTGCAATGGTACGGAATCGTCGGCCCGGCCAACCTGCCGGCGCCGGTCGTCGAGCGCCTCAACGGTGAGATCAACAAGGCGCTGGCCACGCCCGAGCTGCGCGCGCGCCTTGCGGGCGAGGCGCTCGACCCGATGCCGATGTCGCCGGCCGAGTTTGGCCGCTACATGCAAAACGACATTGCCAAGTGGGCGAAACTCGCCAAGGCGCGCGATATTCACTTGACGGACTGATCGAACAACGCGCACGCCGACGTCCACCCATGACACACACGACCACGCGGACGGCCGACGCCAGCGCGCCGTCGATAACGCGGAGATTGGGCGCATTCGTCGTTGAACATCCGTCGGGAGGATGGCCGCAGCACGTCGACCACGAGGCGCGGCGAACGCTCCTGAACTGGCTGGGATGTGCCATCGGCGCGTCTCGCCACCCCGCGGTCGAAGCGGCGCTGGCGGCGGCGCGCGAACTCGCACCGAGCGCGCAGGCGAGCGTGCTCGGTCGCACGGATCGCGTCGATATGGGCAATGCCGCGCTCATCAACGGCATCGCATCGCACACGCTCGACTACGACGACACGCACCTGCGAACGATCATCCATCCCGCGGGGCCGGTGGCATCGGCCGTTCTTGCGCTGGCCGAGCACGGCGGCATGAACGGCCGCGCGCTCATCGACGCGCTCGTCCTCGGTGTCGACGTCGAGTGCCGGATCGGCAACGCAATCTACCCCGATCATTACGATCGCGGATGGCACATCACCGGTTCGACAGGAATGCTGGGTGCCGCCGCAGCTTGTGCACGCCTGATCGGACTCGATGCTGCACGCGCGACGATGGCGCTTGGCATCGCTGCATCGCAGCCCACCGGTGTCCGCGAGCAATTCGGATCGATGACGAAGGCGTTGCACGTCGGCGCTGCGGCGCGAATCGGCCTGACGGCGGCCTTGATGGCGAAGCACGGGTACACGTCGTCCGAGCGTGCACTCGAGGCGCCGCGCGGACTCCTGCAGACGTTTTCGGACAAGCACGATTGGCGCGAGGTCGAGGACGCGCTAGGAGAGCGCTTCGAGATCGCGACGAACACCTACAAGCCATTCGCCTGCGGCATCGTCATACATCCGAGCATCGATGGCTGCATCCAGCTGCGCAGCCAGGGGCAGCTGGCAGTCGAGGATATCGAGCGCGTCGATCTGGTCGTGCACCCGCTCGTTCTCGAACTGACGGGGAAACGCGCGCCGCGACGCGGGCTCGAAGGCAAATTCAGTGTTTACCATGCCTGCGCGGCCGCATTGCTGTCAGGAAAGGCAGGCGAGGCGCAGTTCTCGGATGGTTGTGTCAACGACGCTCGGGTCATCGAGGTGCGCGATCGCATTCATGCACGCGCGGACGCCGCCATGGACGAGGACGCTGCCGACATCACGATCTCCATGCGGGACGGTCGCAACCTTCACCAGCGCGTCGAGCACGCGATTGGAAGCCTGGAACGGCCGATGACCGATGCTGATCTTCGGCAAAAGGTCCATGGCCTCGTCGATCCCGTCCTCGGCATTGCAGCCGCCACCGGCTTGATCGACGCGTGCGCGGAGCTTGCCGAAGCGCCGGACGTGCGCCGGTTGATCGCTGCTTCGACGCCAGCCTGACGCTCCGTGCAGTGCCCACGGGTTGGCTGGAGTGGTCGACCCGGCTGCGCTGACGCGCGCGTCGCGGCGCCGAGCCCGTTATCGAAACCGCAGGCTTGCGCGCGATAGCTGATCGACCGCCGTGCACCCCATCAGCTTCATTGCGCGTTCGATCTCCGCCCGCAACAGGCCGAGCGCTCGCTCGACGCCTGCTTGACCGGCGGCGGCCAATGGATAGAGATAGAAGCGACCGATGCCGACGGCCTTGGCTCCGACGCAAAGCGCCTTCAGCACGTGCGTGCCGCGCTGGACGCCGCCATCCATGATCACGTCGATCCGATCGCCGACGGCATCGACGATCTCGGCGAGCTGATCGAACGCCGCGCGGGAACCGTCGAGCTGCCTGCCGCCGTGGTTGGAAACGATGATGCCGGTGCAGCCGATCTCCACCGCGCGCCGGGCATCCGCGACCGACATGATGCCCTTCAGACAGAACTGCCCGTCCCATTGCCGCACCATGCCGGCGACGTCATCCCAGGTCATCGAGGGATCGAGCATCTCGGTGAAATACCGGCCGATCGAAACCGCTCCGCCACTCATATCGACGTGCCCGTCGAGCTGCGGAAGGCGGAATCTTTCATGGACGAGGTAGTTGAACCCCCACATCGGCTTGATCGCAAACTGGAACATTCCGGCGAGGTTCAGCCTGAACGGAATCGAAAAACCCGTGCGCAGATCGCGCTCGCGATTTCCCCCCGTGATGCTGTCCACCGTCAGCATCATCACGTCGACGCCGGCCGCCTTCGCGCGTTCCATCATCGCGCGGTTCAGGCCCCGGTCCTTGTGAAAATAGAACTGGTAGACCTGCGGCCCGGCAAAGGTGCCGCGCAACTGTTCGATGCTGACCGTCCCGAGCGAAGATACGCCGAACATCGTGCCGTATTTCGCAGCGGCCGCCGCGACCGCGATCTCGCCATCGTGATGGAAGAGGCGCTGCAATGCCGTCGGTGAACAATAGACGGGCATCGCAAGCCTCTGGCCCATGACGGTCACCGCGAGGTCGACGGTTTCCACGCCCCGCAACACATTGGGAACCAGGTCGCATCGCTCGAAGCTCGCCGTGTTCCGGCGATGCGTCACTTCATCGTCCGCGGCGCCATCGATGTAATCGAAGATCGGCCCCGGCAACCGGTGCTCGGCCAGCCGCCGAAAATCATGAAAGTTATGACAGTCCTGCAAGCGCATCGTGTGTTCCTGGAATCCGCTCGCGTCACCTCCGTGTGCAGTCGTCGGAAGGGCGATGTCCGGCCGAGTATCGATGGACGCGCGACATGCAGTCAATCGGCGATCGTCATGCACCGGCACCCGCTCATCGCGAGGAGCTCACGCACCGCCGACTTCATCGATCGTCCGGTTCGCCCTATACTGGCTCTGCGAAAAGGAACACGATGAACAGCCGATCGCAATCGCTCCCAGTCGTCGTCGCCGGCGGCGGCATCGGCGGGCTGGCTGCGGCGCTCGCGCTCACGCGCCAAGGCTTCGCCGTCAAGGTGCTCGAGCAGTCGCCGAAGCTCGGCGAGATCGGCGCCGGCATCCAGCTCGGCCCGAACGCCTTTGCCGCGTTCGATGCGCTCGGCGTCGGTCCCAACGCGCGCGCTCGCGCCGTGTATACGGACGAGATGGTGATGCACGATGCGCTCGACGAATCGCTGGTGGCGCGCGTGCCGGTCGGTGAGCCGTTTCGCAAGCGCTTCGGAAATCCGTACGCCGTGATTCACCGCGCCGACGTCCATGCGTCGCTGCTCGAAGGCGCGCAGGCGTCGGGAACGATCGACGTGCTGACGTCGATCACGGTGCAGCGCGTCGAGCAGCGCGGCGACAGCGTCAGCGTCTTCGATTCGAGTGGCAGCGAACATCGCGGCATCGCGCTGATCGGTGCGGACGGCGTCAAGTCGGCCGTGCGCGGACAATACGTCGGCGACGAGGCGCGCGTATCCGGTCACGTCGTGTATCGCGCGGTGGTCGACAAGAAGGACTTTCCAGCCGACCTCCAATGGAATGCCGCGAGCATCTGGGTCGGCCCCAACTGTCACCTCGTGCACTACCCGCTGCGGGGCGGCGAGCAGTACAACGTCGTCGTCACTTTCCACAGCCGCCAGCAGGAACAGTGGAGCGTGCGCGAGGGCAGCCGGGAAGAAGTGCAGACGTATTTCCAAGGCATCAGCCCCCGCCCGCGGCAGTTGATCGATCTGCCCAGGAGCTGGAAGCGCTGGGCGACCGCCGATCGCGAGCCGATCGCGCAATGGACGTTCGGGCGCGCCACGCTCCTCGGCGATGCCGCTCACCCGATGCTCCAGTATCTCGCCCAGGGCGCCTGCATGGCGCTCGAGGATGCGGTCACGCTCGGCGAGGCACTGCGCGCGAACGGCAACGACATCGCCAGGGCCTTCGATCTCTACCAGCGCTCCCGCGTCACGCGCACCGCGCGCGTCGTTCTGATGGCGCGCGAGATGGGTCGCATCTATCACGCGCAGGGCGTCGAGCGGCTGGTGCGCAACGACCTATGGAAGGGCCGCACGCCCGAGCGCTTCTACGATGCGATCGAGTGGCTGTATGGCTGGAAGGTGGAGCACTGTCTCGCCGCCTGACGCTTATGCAGAAGGAGACGTCATGACACGGGAACTCGGCCGGCTCGAGGATCTACCGAGCGACTACCGGGACGCACTCGCGAAACAGAACCTCGTGCCGCTGTGGCCGAACCTGCGCGCCGTTCTGCCGCCGGGCAAGCCGCAACCGAAGACGCGGCCGACGCACTGGTCGTACGAAGCGCTGCGCCCGCTGCTGCTGAAGGCGGGCGAACTGACGCCGATGGAAAAGGCGGAGCGGCGCGTGCTCGTGCTCGCGAACCCGGGACACGGCCTTGCGAACATGCAGGCGAGCGCCGCGATGTACCTGGGGATGCAATTGCTGCTGCCCGGCGAGTGGGCACCGGCGCATCGCCATTCGCCGAATGCGGTGCGCGTCATCGTCGAAGGCGAAAGCGCCTACACGACGGTGAACGGCGAGAAATGCGTGATGCGCCGGGGCGACTTGATCCTGACGCCGAGCTGGCAATGGCACGAGCATGGACACGAGGGGGACCAGCCCGTCGTATGGCTCGACATCCTCGACCTGCCGCTCGTCTATTACATGGAAGCGAGCTATCACGTCGACGGGCCGCGCCAGTCGGTGCTGCCCGTGCGCGGCGATCTGACGTACGCGCACGGCGGCATCGTGCCGTCGATGAGCTTCGAGCGTGACGAAAAGCCGTATCCGATGCTGCGTTACCCGTGGAGCGAGGCGCGCGCCGCACTCGTCGCGCTCGCCGAAAACCAGCCGGCTCTCGCGATGGTGCAGGTGACGTACGTCAATCCGGAGACCGGTGGCGACGCGCAGAACATCCTCGGTTACTACGCGCAGATGCTGCGGCCGAATCAGACGCTGAAGCTGCCGGTGCGCTCGCCGGCGATCGTCTTTCACCTGATCGAAGGTGCCGTGGACGTGAGCATCGACGGCGAACGCTTCACGCTCGCCGACGCCGACACGTGCTGCGCGCCGGGCTACAGCACCGTCACGTTGCAAAATCGATCGGCGAACGCTCCCGCCTTCCTGTTTCTCGCCGACGAAACACCGTTGCACAAGAAGCTCGGCGTGTTCGAAAGCCGCGACTGACGCGTCATTTCCGCGGGAGGTGAAGTCCGCAGGCGGGGCCACGTTGCACGGTGGACGCGGTTGCTGTGCCGTCCCGGGTATCATTCGGGGCTGGCGTCGCGAGCTTGCAGGCGTCGGCAGGCTTGCGCCAACCGGGCGCGACATCCCATGAAAGCCGTGCCATGACACCTCCTTACGCCTCGCCGGCGATTCGCGACCAGTTTCTCGGCGCACTCGATGCCGACGATCGGGCGCTCTCCACGGCGCTCGCGCAGAACCTGACCCACTGCATCAACCCGCTTCCGGGCGTGATCTGCGACAAGCTCGGATTGCCGATCGGAAGCACGTATGGGTCTGCCGCGATGCGCGTCCTGCTGCTGTATTCGGCGGCGCCGTAGCGCGCGGCTGCACGGCGCACGTTCGCTCGGCGAGCGCGTGCGGCCGGTTCTGTGTGAGGCTCGGCGCGCACGGTCGAGTACGCCGCAGGCGCGCCGCCTGCGCCAACGAAGGATTCGCGAGGATTTCACCGTGGTCGACGTCCTGGATTGTCTGAAGAAATACGGTCAACGGCTCGATCTCGAGATCGCGCGCGAAACCGGGGTACCGCTGCAAACGGTCCGTGAGCGGCTTGCAGCGCTGGCTGCGACCGGCGCGATCATCACCTGCAGCCTGACGCGATTCGAAAAGGGCAAGCGCATCGATGCCTGGCAGTGCCGGGTGTCGGGCTACGTTCCGCCGCTCGCGCCCGGCCGCAAGGCAGCGCCGAAGGCGTAGCCGGGATCCTGCGATCGCGCAGTTCGCCTTTCCAAGGGCGCACACCGCGATGGCGCCGATGGCAAGCGCAGCAGGGTCCGGCGCGCGTGACGCGCCGCAGCTGCGCATCGACGGCGATCGCCTGTGGCGTTCGCTGATGGAACTGGCGCAAATCGGCGCCACGCCGAAAGGCGGTGTCGCCCGGCTCGCGCTGACCGATCTCGATCGCGACGGGCGTGACTGGCTGATCGCCGCGGGCCGCGCGGCCGGCATGACCGTCACCGTCGACCGGATCGGCAACATCTTCCTTCGCCGCACCGGCCGCGACGCGCGTCGTCCGCCGGTCATGGCCGGCTCGCACATCGACACGCAACCCACCGGCGGAAAGTTCGACGGCAACTACGGGGTGCTCGCGGGGCTCGAAGTCGTGCGCGCGCTGAACGATCGCAGCATCGTGACCGAAGCGCCGCTCGAGGTCGCCGCGTGGACGAACGAGGAGGGCTCCCGTTTCGTCCCGGTGATGATGGGATCCGGTGTGTTTTGTGGCGCGTTCGGCATCGATCACGCTTACGCGGCCCGCGATACCGACGGCCGATCCGTGCGCGACGAGCTCGAACGGATTGGCTACCTGGGTCGGGAAGTGCCCGGTTGCCATCCGGTCGGCTGTTACTTCGAAGCGCACATCGAGCAGGGGCCGGTTCTCGAGGACGCCGCGACGACGATTGGCGTCGTGACCGGGACGCTGGGGCTGCGCTGGTACGACTGCACGGTGCGCGGGATGGAGTCGCATGCGGGGACGACACCGATGACATCGCGGCGCGATGCGCTCGCCGTCGCGACACGCGTCATGCAGGAAGTCGTGGCGATGGGCGAACGCCATGCGCCGCACGGACGCGGCACCGTCGGCTACGTGAAGGTGTTTCCGAACAGCCGCAACGTCATCCCCGGCGAAGTCTCCTTCTCGATCGACCTGCGCAACGCGACCGCCGAACTGCTCGACCGAATGGATGCGGAACTTCGCGGGTTCATCGACGCTGCCCGCCGGCAGAGCGGCTTGGCGATCGACGTGCAGGAGGTCGCGCACTACGCGCCATGCCCGTTCGATGCGGACTGCGTCGCCACCGTCGAGCGGATGGCGCAAGAACTCGGCTACAGCCACATGCATGCGATTTCCGGCGCCGGACACGACGCGATCTATCTTGCGCGCGTTGCGCCGGCGGCGATGATCTTCGTCCCATGCAAAGGCGGCATCAGCCACAACGAAATCGAGGATGCCGACCCTTCGCATCTCGAAGCGGGCGCCAACGTGCTGCTCCATTGCATGCTCGACAAGGCCGGCATCGCGTGCTGACCGACCCCGTTGCGCCGAGTGATCGGCCCCTGAAACTTCCGTAACCGACGCCCGTCGTGCGCCTCGTCATCGCCCGCGTCAATCACGAGACGAACGCGTTCTCGCCGGTGCCGACGCCGCTCGCAGCGTTCGAGCCGCGCTGGAACGACGCCGCTCACGCGGCCGCACGCGGTTCGCGCACGGCGATGGGCGCCTTCCTGGACCTCGCCGCCGAGGCCGGCGCCGACGTGCGGACGCCCCTGTTCGCGATGGCCAATCCGAGCGGGCCGGTCGACGACAATGCCTACGAGGCGATGGCCGACGTCATCGTCGACGCGGTCGCACGAGGTTGTGACGGCGTGCTGCTGGATCTCCACGGCGCGATGGTCACGCAGTCGCGCGAGGACGGCGACGGTGACTTGCTCGCGCGCGTGCGCGCGGCCGCCCCCGGCGTTCCGATCGGCGTCGCGCTCGATCTGCACGGCAATGTCACGCAGCGGATGATCGACAGCGCGGACGTCATCGTCGGTTTCAAGACGTATCCGCACGTCGACATGCACGAGACCGGAGCTCACGCCGGGCGCCTGCTGCTGCGCATGCTGGCCGGCGAGATCCGGCCTCGGCTCGCGTGGTCGCGGCCTCCGCTGATGACGCACACGCTGCGCAGCGCGACGGCGCACGGTCCGATGCAGCGCGCAGTGCATGCGGCGCGCGACGCGGAACGCGAAGGGATGCTCGGCGCGAGCGTCTTCGCCGGGTTCGCCCTGTCGGATACGTCCGCGCCGTGCCTGTCGGTCGTGACGATGGCGGATGGCGACGTCATGCGAGCATCCGCGTGCGCGGAGCGTATCGCGCGCGATGCGTGGGACGCACGCGACGGTTTCGTCTACGCGAGCGAGCCGCTCGATGCGTCGATGCGTCGCGCACGGGAGCTCGCGAACGGTCCGGGCTCCGGCCCCGTTCTGCTGCTCGACCATGGCGACAACTGCATGTCGGGCGGCACGTGCGACGACATGGACGTGCTGCGCGCGGCGCTCGCGCACGGTCTCGACGACATCCTGGCCGGCCCGATCTGCGATCCCGAAGCCGTCGCTCGCATGATCGATGCCGGCCAGGGCGCGCGGCTGCGCGTGCAGATCGGAAACAAGCGACCGCTGGTGAGCCTCGGGATCCGAAAGACGCCGCTTGCGCTCGAGGGCGTGGTGAAAACGATTGGCGACGGGTGCTTCACCGTCACGGGGCCGATCTACACGGGGCAACCCGTGGCGATGGGGCGGACCGTCGTGTTCGACGCGGGGACGGTTCGCCTCGTGCTCGTCGAGCGCACGCAGGAGCCGCTAGACCTCGGCGTCTTCACCTGCGCGGGCGAAGCAGCGACGCGGTCGCGCTACCTGCTGCTCAAGTCGCGCATGTACTGCCGGCCCGTCTTCGAGCCG
>DASSEA010000469.1:0-2402 GCA_035696805.1 Casimicrobiaceae bacterium | reverse complement strand
GCGACGTATTCGCACTACGCAGAGATGCAGGAGCGACTGGAGCGCTATTGGTGCCTGCGGTGGCTATTGCAGGAAGGTGTCGCGGAGTGCCGTGCGACGGTGATGCGGGAGAACCTCGTCCGTTTCGCGCAGCTGCCGCTCCTCGTGCGCCTGCCCGACATGGCGGCGAGTGCACCGGAGACGCCGGTGCGCGTCGCGATCGGACGCATCGACCTTCTGGCGATGACGGTCGAGTGCCGATACGCAGGACCTGCGGACTGAGGCGTTGCATCGCCGCCACGCGCGCGCCGACGGCGGACCGGCGGCCGGTCGCGGTGCTATGACGTCGGCATGAGAGCGCTACAATGCGCGATACTGCCTTGACCTACGCCCAGACCCTTGCCGCCTCGCGCCGCGCAGCCCAGGCTCACTGCCATCCGCAACCCGGACGACGCGATCGCGGACGAACGGCGGCGCGGGTCGCCGTCGGGTAACCCCGCGTCGGGAGCCGCCGCATCGCCGGAGCGCGCGACGGCACCGCAAGCGGCGCGTTCGCAAAACTCGGCTGCTACGCCGCGCAAGGGCCGTCTCGCGTTTGCCGGCGCGCTGCCGCCCGCCCGCATCCCGCCCGAGTCGCTGAACGCGGGCAAGCGCGTATCGACGGTCGGCATCGCCATCGGCATCTCGGTCGCGTTGCACGCCGTCGCGATGGTCACGCACTTCACGTTCGGGTCCGGCCGCGTGATGGACAACGGTCCACCGCTGCAGGTGGCGCTCGTCAATGCGAAGTCGGCGTCCAAGCCGACCAAAGCCGACATCCTCGCGCAAGCCAACCTCGACGGCGGTGGCAACACGGAGAAGGATCGGCGCGCCAAGACGCCGCTGCCGGTCATGCCGCGCGAAACACCGCGCCAGAGCATTGCCGTCGCCTCGCCGCGCGCGGAGGTGCAGGAGAACACGACGCGCGAAATGCTGACGCAGCTCAAGTCGCCGGTCATGATCCCGACGCCCGAGCCGAAACCGCTGGAGGAAGCGGAGCGTACCGATTCGCCGACGGCGAACGAAATGATGCAGCGGACGCTCGAGGCGATGCGCCTCGAGGCGCAGATCGCCCGCGACATGGACGCTTACCAGAAGATCCCGCGGCGCAAGCATATCGGCGCGCAGGCCAAGGAATACCGGTTCGCGCGCTACGTCGAAGACTGGCGCATGAAGGTCGAACGCGTCGGCAACATGAACTATCCGGAAGCTGCGCGGCAGAACAAGCTGTACGGAAGCCTGATCCTGACCGTCTTCATCCGCGCCGACGGCAGCGTCGAGAAGGTCGAGGTCAACCGCAAGTCCGGTCAGCGCATCCTCGACGCCGCGGCGACGAAGATCGTCGAAATGGCCGGGCCTTACGCACCGTTCCCCGACGACATTCGCCGCGACACCGACATCCTGGGAATCACGCGCACGTGGACGTTCGCGAAGGGCGACGAGCTCCACAGCGAATAGCGGCATGCGCGGTCGCGCGCCCGCCGGCTGCGCGTTCCGTCCGGGAGGGGGACCTCGACGGTGAGCAAAGCGTGGCGTTTCGTCGGCCTCCTGTTCGGCTTCGTTGCGCTCGCGATCTTCGCGCTGCACGCGTATTTCGCCGTGATGATCTTCTGGTGGCGCGACCACGCGCCGCAGGAAACGGCATTCATGGCGGAGCGCATGCACGACCTGCGCGGGAAGAATGCGGCTGCGCAGATCCACTACCAGTTCGTTCCCTATCAGCGGATCTCGAACGCGCTCAAGCGCGCGATGATCGCCGCCGAGGACTCGAAGTTCGTCGACCACGAAGGCTTCGACTGGGACGGCATCGAGCTCGCGCTCGAAAAGAACCAGAAGCGCGGGCGCATCGTCGCGGGCGGCTCGACGATCACGCAGCAGCTCGCGAAGAACCTGTTTCTTTCGGGCGAGCGCTCGTGGGTGCGCAAGGGTGAAGAGGCGATCATCACGCTGATGCTCGAAGCGTTGCTCGACAAGCGGCGCATTTTCGAGCTGTACCTGAACGTCATCGAATGGGGCAATGGCGTGTTCGGGGCCGAGGCCGCTGCGCAACGCTATTTCGGTGTGTCGGCCGCACGGCTGTCGCCCGAGCAAGGGGCGCGCCTCGCCGCGATGGCGCCTAACCCGCGCTTCTACGAACGCAACCAGGGGGCGCCGGGTCTCAACCGCAAGATCCGCATCATCCTCGCGCGCATGTCGTCCGCCGAGTTCCCTTAGCGTCGTCCGCCGAGTTGCCTAGCGTGTCGTCCGACGAGTTGCCGTAGCGTGTCGTCCGACGAGTTGCCGTAGAATTTGGCGCTCGTTTCTTTCCCTGCAATCGACCTTGTCGCAGTTCCAGCGATGTCCGACAGCCAGAACGCCCCGGTGGCCGACCGCCCCGAGCCGCG
>DASSEA010000468.1:0-5592 GCA_035696805.1 Casimicrobiaceae bacterium | reverse complement strand
GTGCCGGCTGTCGTCGGCGCGCGGCGTTGCCATGGTTCGTGATGCGAAAGCGGACGGACTGCCGATCACCTGCGACGTCGACGCGCATCATCTCCACCTGTGCGACGTCGACATCGGCTGGTTCGATGCGCATGCGAACCTGATGCCGCCGCTGCGCACGACGCGCGACCGCGATGCGCTGCGTGCGGGAGTGGCCGATGGGACGATCGACGCCGTGTGTTCGGATCATGCGCCGGTCGACGACGACGACAAGCAGGTGCCGTTCGGCGAGGCGGAACCGGGTGCGACGGCGCTCGAACTGCTGCTGCCGTTGACGCTCAAGTGGGCCGCCGAGTCGTCATTGCCGCTGTCGCGCGCCGTCGCCGCGATCACGACCGCGCCGGCAGCGATCCTGGGCATCGCGCCACCGGCGCTTCGTGCGGGCGATGTCGCCGATCTGGCCGTCTTCGATCCGGCACAAAGCTGGGTCGTGCGCCGCGATGCACTGCGAAGCCAGGGCAAGAACACGCCTTACCTCGGCATCGAAGTGCAGGGTCGGGTTCGCTACACGCTGCTCGCAGGACACGTCGTCCACGAAGCGTGACGCATCGCGATCCCGCTGCGCTCGACGCGCGTACGTCAGCGCATCGTCACGAACGCGGCACGCGCCCGAGCAGATAGAACTCCGGATTCGGCTGCATCGAGATCAGATTCGCCATGCGGTTCGACAGCGCGAAAAACGCCGCGATCGCACCGATATCCCAGACGTCGTCGTCGGTGAAGCCGTGCTCGCGAAGCACGGCGAAGTCGGCATCTTCGAGCCTCGCGCTGTCGACGGCAACCTTGATCGCGAACGCGAGCATCGCGCGTTGTCGCGGCGAGATCTCCGCCTTGCGGTAGTTGACGGCGACCTGGTCGGCGACGCGCGGATTCTTCGCGTACACGCGCAGGATGGCGCCGTGCGCGACGACGCAGTACAGGCAATCGTTCGCTCCCGACGTCGCGACGACGATCATTTCGCGCTCGGCCTTGGTGAGGCCGCCTTCCTTCAGCATCAGCGCATCGTGGTAGGCAAAGAACGCGCGGAACTCGTCGGGGCGATGCGCGAGCGTGAGGAAGACGTTGGGCACGAACCCTGCCTTCTCCTGCACTTCCAGGATGCGCGCACGGATGTCGTCCGCCAGTGCCTCGAGCGCCGGGACCGGGTAGCGCGAAATCGGCGTCACGGGTTCGGCGGAACGTAGCCGGCGGGCATCTCGGCGCCGACGCCGAAGAAATGCTTCTCCATCTGCTCGGCGAGCCACTTCCGCGCCCGCGCGTCGGCGAGCGACAGGCGGTTTTCATTGACGAGCATCGTCTGGTGCTTGAGCCACTGCGCCCACGCTTCCTTCGAGACGTTCTCGTAGATCCGCTTGCCGAGTTCGCCCGGGTACGGCGGGAAGTCGAGGCCTTCCGCCTCGCGGCCGAGCTTGACGCAGTTCACCGTTCTTGCCATGGGGATTTCCTTTCGCGGGCGGCATGACGCACGCAGGCGCCGCCATCAGTGAAGCCATTGTCCGAGCGGCTTGCTGCCGCTACAGGTTCTTGACGTAGACCAGCGATTTGCGCTGGTAATTGTAGAGCGCCAGCTTCTGTTGCGGCAGGTCGGCGATCGCGGCGGTGCGAAATCCCCGCTCCAGGAACCAGTGCGACGTCCTTGTCGTCAGCACGAACAATTGCGTCAGCCGAAGCTTGCGCGCGCGCTGTTCGATTTCGTTCATCAGCGCTTCGCCATAGCCTTCGCGTCGAAAATCGGGGTGCACGGCGAGCGCGGCGAGCTCGCCCACACGCTCCGCCGGAAACGCGTAAAGCGCGGCGCAACCGATGATGTGGTTGTCGTATTCGGCGACGACGAAGCGCTCGATTTCGCTTTCCAGGCGTTCACGCGAACGCCGCACGAGCACGCCCTGTTCCTCGAGCGGCTCGATGATCGACAGGATGCCGCCGACGTCGTCGATCGTCGCGTTTCGCAAATGCGCGAGCGCCGTACCCGCGATCATCGTGCCGACGCCATCGCGCGTGAAAAGCTCGAGCAGCAGCGCGCCGTCGTGATGACGGCTGATCAGGTGGGCGCGCGACACGCCGTTGTTGCATGCGCGGATCGCCGCCGGCAGGTAGACGCGGATGTCGGGTGCGAGCTTCTCGGAACGCTGCAGGAGCCGCTCGGCGTCGGCGGTCGACAGATCGGACAGCAGTTGCCGGCGCGCGTTGCGTACGCCGTCGGCGTCGGTCAGGAAGATCAGCTTCGTCGCGTCGACGTGCACGGCACATTGCGTTGCGACTTCCTCGACCGTCAGGTTGAAGATTTCGCCGGTCGGTGAATAGCCGGTCGGCGAAATCAGCACGATGTCGCCGTCGTCGAGGCGTTGCTGGATCGCTTCGGTATCGATGCGGCGCACCTCGCCCGTCAACTGCATATCGACTCCGTCGACGATGCCCATCGGCTTGGCCGTCAGATAGTTGCCGCTCGACACGCGGTTGCGGGCGTTCGCCATAGGGGAGTTCGCGAGCCCGAGCGACAGCAGCGCCTCGATGCGCGCGCGGACCTGGCCGGCCGCTTCGAGCACGCAATCCATCGCCTCCGAGTCGGTGATCCGCACGCCGTTCACGTAGCGGCTCGGAATGTTCTGCGCCGTCAGGATCGCTTCGACCTGCGGCCGGCAGCCGTGCGCGACGACGAGCTTGATGCCGAGGCTGTGCAGCAGGTTGAGGTCGTGAACGACGCCGAGGAACGAATCATCGGCGACGACTTCCCCGCCGAAGGCGATCACGAACGTCTTGCCGCGGAACGCGTGCACGTACGGCGCGGCGGCGCGAATCCAGTGCACGAACGCGCGCATCGTCGCCGAATTCGCAGGCGGTGTGATGTCGGGCGCGCGCGCGATCTTCGTGTCTCGTGCCATGAGCGGCGCCGATTATAGCGTTCGCGTCGCCGTTTATAATGCACGGCTGCCGCACGCATCGCCGCGCAGTTCGCATCGCGGCGTTCGCCGTCGTTTCCCGGTAGGCCGGCGCATGAACGACGGGGCGTCGACCCGCAGCCCGCTGCCGCATGTCACTCCTCGAAAACCTCAATCCCGAGCAGCTCGCTGCCGTGACGCTGCCGCACGCATCGGCGCTGATCCTGGCCGGCGCGGGCAGCGGCAAGACACGCGTCCTCACGACGCGCATCGCGTGGCTGCTCGCGACCGGGCAGGCGAGCCCGCTGTCGATCCTCGGCGTGACGTTCACGAACAAGGCCGCGAAGGAGATGCTGACGCGGCTCGCGGCGCTGACGCCGATCAACCTGCGCGGGATGTGGCTCGGCACGTTCCACGGCCTTTGCAACCGCATGCTGCGCATGCATTACCGCGACGCCGGGCTGCCGCAGCTCTTCCAGATCCTCGATACGCAGGACCAGCTGTCGCTGATCAAGCGCATGTACCGCGCACACGGCATCGACGACGAACGTTTTCCGGCGCGCGAGCTGCAGTGGTTCATCGCCGGCGCCAAGGAAGAGGGGCGGCGTCCGAACGCCGTCGAGGCGGGCGACGACTTCACGCGCAGGCAGGTCGAGCATTACGCGCTCTACGAGACGATGTGCCAGCGCGAAGGCGTGGTCGACTTCGCAGAACTGCTGCTGCGCTGCTTCGAATTGCTGACTTCGCATCACGGCATTCGCGACCATTACCGGCGGCGCTTTTCACACCTGCTCGTCGACGAATTCCAGGATACCAACGCACTCCAGTACCGGTGGCTGCGCGAGCTCGCCGGACCGAACGCCGCGATGTTCGCGGTCGGCGACGACGACCAGTCGATCTACGCGTTTCGCGGCGCAAACGTCGCGAACATGCAGCACTTCGAGCGCGATTTCTCGCGCCCCGACCTGCCGGTGCGGCTCATCAAGCTCGAGCAGAACTACCGGTCGCACGGGCACATCCTCGACGCCGCGAATGCGCTCATCAAGAACAATACGACGCGGCTGGGCAAGAACCTGTGGACGAGCGAGGGCCATGGCGAACTCGTGCGCGCGTTCGCCGCGCCGAGCGATCTCGACGAGGCGGCGTTCATCGTCGACGTCGTCAAGGGACTCGTCGGCGATGGTCTCGCGCTCGACCAGGTTGCGCTTCTGTACCGCAGCAACGCCCAGTCACGCGTCCTCGAGCACGCGCTGTTCAACGCTGCGCTGCCCTACCGCGTCTACGGGGGCATGCGGTTCTTCGAGCGCGCCGAGATCAAGCACGCGCTCGCGTACCTGCGGCTGCTCGCGGAACCCGCCGACGACGGCGCCTTCCTGCGCGTCGTCAACTTTCCGCCGCGCGGCATCGGCGCGCGTACGCTCGAGCAGCTGCAGGATGCGGCGCGCGCGCAGGGGACGTCGCTGTGGCAGGCGGCGTGCGCGGGCGGCGTCAAGGGCAAGTCGGGCGCGTCGCTGGCCGCGTTCGTGCGCCTGATCGAAGCGGCGCGCGAAGCGACGCGGGCGCTGCCGCTCTCCGAGACGGTGGCGCACGTCATCGACGCATCGGGATTGCTCGCGCATTATCGGCAGGAAAAGGACGGTACCGAACGCGTCGAGAATCTGGAAGAGCTCGTCAACGCGGCGCAGAGCTTCGTGCGCGAGGCGGACCTCGCCGTCGATGCCCCGATCCGTGGATCAGGCGACGAAGCCGGCGCAACGGCGGCCCGCGCGGATGCGTCGTCGGCGGAGGCGGCGAACGATGATGCCGTGGCGGCTGCCGACGAAGGCGCCACCGATCCGCTGACGGCATTCCTCGCGCACGCGGCGCTCGAGGCCGGCGACACCCAGGCCGCCGAAGGCCGTCCCGCGCTGCAGTTGATGACGATCCATGCGGCGAAGGGTCTCGAGTTCCACACGGTGTTCATCACCGGGCTCGAGGAAGGTCTGTTTCCGCACGAGAACAGCTTCAACGACGTCGAAGGGATCGAGGAAGAGCGACGCCTCATGTACGTCGCCGTGACGCGGGCCCGGCGGCGACTGTACCTATCGCTCGCGAAGAGCCGGATGCTGCACGGACAGGTGCGCTACGGCATTTCGTCGCGTTTCGTCGACGAGATTCCGAGCGGCCTCGTGCAATGGCTGTCGGCGCGCGATCGGCGCGGCGCCATCGACGTCGATCGCGCGGAGTGGGGATCGGGCGCGTGGGCGAAGCCGCCCACGGGCGTCGTCGGCGCGCCGCGCGCGACACCGCCGGCGCCGACGTGGCGCATCGGGCAAAGCGTGCGGCACGCGAAGTTCGGCGTCGGCGTGATCATCGACGCCGAGGGCCGCGGCAGCGACGCGCGCGTCCAGGTCAACTTTCGCGACGCCGGCGTCAAGTGGCTCGCGCTCGATTACGCCCGCCTCGAAGCGGCCTGACTTTGGGGTCAGAGCAAAAAGTCGACTTATTGCTCTGACCCCGAAGTCCTTGCGATCGGTGCGAGCGTCTCGCCGGCGTGGAACACGTCGCGGTAGCTGACGTAGTCGGAGATGTGCAGCGTCGCGACGAAGAACGTGAGATAAGGCAGCACGATCAGCGCTGCGAGCGTCGCGTTGACGGGCGGCGGAATCACGAGTGCAAGCACGGTGGTGACGAC
>DASSEA010000467.1:0-3061 GCA_035696805.1 Casimicrobiaceae bacterium | reverse complement strand
GGTACGCATCGGCCGCGAGCTCGAGTCCGGGCGCTATCCGGGCGGCCACGACGGGATCCATCTGAGAAAGCGTCGCGATGACGCGCTCGCGTCCGAGCGTCGCAACGAGTTCGGCCGAGAGGAAGGCACCGAACGCGACGTCGAGGTCGCCGAGCGGCGGCAGCGTGACCGACACGATGCGGACGCCCGCATCGATCAAGCGTCGTTGCGCGACGTCGACCGCGCGCGCGACGTCGTCGTCGAGACCGTCGAAGAAATGCGCATCGGGTCGTCCGACGACGAGCGTGTCGAGCGGTCGCGCGCGCCCCGCCGGCCCGCCGGCGAGCCCCTGCCAGACGACGGCGATGTCGGCGATGCGTGGTGCGAACCAGCCGGGGCTGTCGAACGTCGGCGACAGCGGGAAGACCCCATCCATCGGCAGGCGCCCGGCAGTCGCCTTGAAACCGGCGACCCCGCAAAGCGCCGCCGGCTGGCGCACCGAGCCGCCGGTGTCGGTTCCGAACGCGATGGCGCACAGCCCGGCCGCCATGGCGACGGCAGAACCCGACGACGATCCGCCCGGCATCCGGTGCACGGCGCGGTCGCAGGGATTGCGCGGCGTCGGATGCGAAGGGTTGTACGTCCCGAATGCGAATTCGGTCGTCCGCGTCTTGCCGAGGATCACCGCGCCAGCACCCTTCAATGCGCGCACGAGGCTGCCTTCGGCGGGGACGCGGTCGGCGATGTCGACGCGCGAGCCGGCCGTCATCGGCAATCCGGTCGCCGCATACAGGTCCTTGAGCGCGATCGGTACACCCAGCAGCGGGTTCGCATCGTTGCGCGCAACGACGCTGGCGTCGGCGGCGCGGGCCGCGGCGAGCGCACCCTCGGCGTCGACGTGCGTGTACGCATCGAGCGCCGCGTCGTCGCCGATGCGTTCGAGCAGGCGGTGCACCGTCGCCTCCGCGCTGAACGTTCGATTGCGCAGGCCCGCGGCGTAGTCGGCGAGCGAGAGGTCAGGGACGGGTGCAGCACGGCGCTCTGCGTTCATCGTCAACCCTATAATGGCGCGTCCCGTGCAGGATGCCACGATGAACCACGCACACCAAATTTACCGTGCGCGGCGCGACGCCGTGCTGCAATCGATGCGCGCGCGCGCAGGCGGCGGACTCGCACTCGTGCCGACGGCGCCCGAAGTGCCGCGCAATCGCGATTCGCTCTATGCGTACCGGCACGACAGCTATTTCTATTACCTGTCCGGATTTCCCGAGCCCGAGGCGGTGATCGCGCTCGTCGCCGGGCCGGAAGGGGATCGGCACCTGCTGTTCTGTCGCGAACGCAACGAGGAACGCGAGATCTGGGACGGCTTCCGCTACGGTCCCGACGCTGCGCGCGAGATCTTCGGCTTCGACGAAGCGCATCCGATTTCCGCGCTGCGCGAACGATTGCCCGATCTCGCGGCGGACCGGCCGGCGCTGTTCACGCCGCTCGGCCTGTTTCGCGACTGGGACCGCGAAGTGACCGACCTCCTGAACGAAGTGCGCACCCGCGTGCGCACCGGGATCGCTGCGCCGGAGGAAGTGGTCGACGTCCGCGCCGCCGTCGACGCGATGCGGCTCGTCAAGGATCCGCACGAGATCGCATTGATGCGCCGCGCCTGCGCGATATCGGCCGGCGCGCATCGCCGCGCGATGCGTGCGGCTTCGCCGGGTGCATTCGAGTACCAGCTCGAGGCGGAGCTGATGCACGAATTTCTGCGCGAGGGCGCGCAGTCGGTCGCCTACAGCTCGATCGTCGCATCCGGACCGAACGCGTGCGTGTTGCACTATCGCGAGAACAATCGGCAGATGCTCGACGGCGACCTGCTGCTGATCGACGCGGGGTGCGAGTTCCAGGGCTACGCGTCGGACATCACGCGGACGTTCCCGGTGAACGGCCGCTTCAGCGGACCGCAGAAATCAGTGTACGAGCTGGTGCTCGCAGCGCAGCTCGCGTGCGTCGACGCGGTGAAGCCGGGCGGATCCTTTCACGACTACCACCACACCGCCGAACGTGTGCTCGCACAGGGGTTCATCGACCTCGGGCTTTGCACGGGCACGCTCGACGGCGTGCTCGAGAGCGGCACCTACAAGCAGTTCTACATGCATCGCGCGGGTCACTGGCTCGGCATGGACGTGCACGACGCGGGGCTTTACCAGCAGCGCGGCGAATCGATGCGACTCGTGCCGGGAATGGTGCTGACCGTCGAGCCCGGAGCCTACATCCGGCCCGCGGACAACGTGCCGGAGCGTTTCTGGAACATTGGCGTGCGGATCGAAGACGATGTGCTCGTGACGGACGCGGGTGTCGACAACCTGACGTCCGCGGCGCCGAAGACCGTCGCCGACGTCGAGGCTGCCTGCGGCTGATCGTCACCGGATGCGTGATGCCACGGCGAGCGTGACGCAAGACGTCGTGATCGTCGGCGCGGGGCCGGTCGGTGCGGCGCTCGCGCTCGCGTTGCGCGATGCCGATCTCGATCTCGTCGTCGTCGATGCGCGCGTGCAGGGCCAGACGCCGCGCGGGGATCGTTCGCTCGCGCTGTCGCACGGTGCGCGGTTGATCCTCGAACGGCTCGGCGTGTGGACGCCGCTCAATGCGACGCCCGGCGCGGTGACGGCAATCACCGCCATCGACATTTCGCAGGCCCGCGGTTTCGGGAGCGTGCGCCTCGACGCATCGGAGCAGGGCTTGCCCGCGCTCGGCTACGTCGTGTCGTATCGCGCCCTGCAGCAGACGTTCGACGACGCGCTGCGCGCCGCGACGATCGACGTGCGCTTTGGGATGGAGGTTCGTACGGTGACCCCCGCAACGGACGGTGCGTCGATCGACACCGAAGGCACGTCAGGGCAGACGACGCTCAGGACGCGCCTTGCGGTCGTTGCCGATGGGTCGGCGTCGATGGTGCGCGGCATCGATCGGCGTCGTCACGATTACCGGCAGACGGCGGTGGTCGCGTCGGTCGCGCTCGCTCATCCCCATGGCGGCGTGGCGTACGAACGCTTCACGAGCGACGGCCCCGTCGCGCTGCTTCCCGAGCGCG
>DASSEA010000466.1:0-6638 GCA_035696805.1 Casimicrobiaceae bacterium | reverse complement strand
GAGCATGCGTTCGCCGACCGGTTCTTCACCGCGCTCGTTCGGCATGCGGGCGACGTCATCGTCGTGTTCGACAACGCGCACCGCATCACCGGCGAAGCGATGCAGCGCGCGCTTGCGGCGTTCGTCGCGCACGCGAATGCGCCGCTCGAAATCTGGTTCGCGAGCGAGGAGCCGCCGCCGCGCGCATTCTTCGACGTCATGGCGCAGCGGAAGCTCGGCCTTTGCAACGACGTGCCGCTCGCGTTCGATGCGCACGAGTGCGATGCGCTGGCGGCTGCGTCGCGGTCGCCTGCGCTCGACGGCGGCGAGCTCGCCGTGCTGACCGGCGGGCATGCGGCGACGCTCGTTCTCGCCTGCGAACTGCTGCGCGGCGCGCAGGCGACCGCGCCCGCGCATGCGCAGCGTACGGTCTCGGAAATCCACCGCCATCTGCTCGGGAGCCTGCTCGACCGCATGCCCGACGTGCGGCGGGCGCTGCTGTTGCGAACGCCGTTCGCGCCCCAGCTGACCGAAGGGATCGTGCGTGCGCTCGCCGGCGAACGCGCGCTTGCCGAGCTCGACGTGTTGTGTGCACAGGGATTGCTGAGGCGCACCGAAGCGCAAGGCACCGTGATGTATGAAGCGCACGGGCTGGTACGCAACGGCCTGCGCAGCGTCGCTGTCGAGCGACTCGGCGAGGTGGCTGTCGCCGATCTCGCCACGCGCACCGCTGATGCACTCGAACGCGAAGGTTTCGACGAGGAAGCCTTCGCACTGCTCGCAGGCCGCGGCGCGTTCGATCGCGCGGCGAGCGTGCTCGAACGCATCACCGAGCGCTACGCACGGCGCGGTCAGGCTGAGCTCGCGGCACGAGCGCTCGCGGCGTTGCCGGCAACCGCATGCGATGAGCGACCGTGGCTGTGCTTCTGGGCCGGGCAGGTACTGCTCGGTGCCAGCGAGGAGGCTGCGCGCGCGTGGTTCGAGCGGGCCTACACGGCGTTCGAACGAATGGGGGATGCGATAGGCAAGCGCGTTGCCGCCGCGCGCGTCGTCATGGCGTACGGACTCGAATACGGCGATCTGCGCAATCTCGACACGTGGATGGAGCGCCACACCCATTCGGGCGGTGACTCGGCAGTGTCTCCCGGGACACCGTACGAATCGGTGATGCTGCTCGGCGTCGTCAACGACGCGCTGATGCGCGGCGCACATCCTCCCGGAATCGACGCCGATACCCTCGTGCGGCGGCTCCGCGTGCTGATCGAGGACGACGCCGCCTGGCTCACGCCGCACGAGCGCGTCGTCGCCGCACGCTTGCTGATCGATCACGCGCGAATCTTCGGCGCGCCCGAGCGCGCGCAGGCGTTCGTCCTCGAAACGCAGGCGATCGCGCAACGGCCGGAACTCAGCGCACTCCAGCGCGGTCGCTGGTACATCGCAGCTGCATCGGTGTTCGCCTATGACGGCAAGCCGGAACGCGCGGCGGAGCACCTCGCGGCCGCGCGCGAACTCGCCGAAAGCAGCGGCTCGCAGCGGCTCGCATTCGAACTCGGCATGGCGCAGGTCGATGCGTTGCTGAAGCGCAGCGATCTGCAGGGTGCGACCGGCGAGCTTGCCGCCCTCGAGGCGCTCGCGGTGAATGCACCGCCCGCGCAGCGTGCCGAATATGCGCGCATCACCGCGCGCACGCTGTTGTTCCAGGATCGTCTGCCGGAGGGACTGCGCTGGGCGGAGCAGGCGCTGGAAACCGCGCGCCTCGCCGGTTATTCGCCGGCGCACGCGCGGCAGTACGCGATGGAATACACGTATGCGCTCGCCGCGAACGAGCATTTCGACGATGCCGTCGCGGTCGCCGACGAAGCGGCATCGCACCAGGACGAGCGGCAGGGCGAGGCCACGCTGATCGTTCGCGACGCATTGCGCTTCCTTGCGTCGAACGGTGACGATCTCGCGCTCCTCGAATCGACGCTCGCGCGTGCCGAGCGCATGGCGTTCGTCAATCTGCTGTCGCGCGCGCGTGCGCCGCTGGCGCGCTTGTGTCAGGTCGCGCTCGCGCACGGCCTGCACGCCGATTTCGTCCGTCGCGTGATCGCATTGCATCGGCTCGAGGCGCCGGCGTCGGCCGGACCGGAATGGCCATGGCCGGTGAAGATTCGCGCGCTCGGCGGCTTCGAATTGACGATCGCCGGCGACCGTTACCAGCCGCCGCACAAGACGCAGGACAAACCGCTCGAACTGTTGAAACTGCTCGTCACCTGCGAAGTGCTCGGGCGAGCGTCAGCCGATCGGGAGTGGGTTGCCGAACGACTGTGGCCGGGCGCGGGCGAAGCGAACGCGCGCAAGTCGCTCGAAATGACGCTGTCCCGTCTACGCAAACTCCTGCGCGACGATGACGCGATCATGCTGTCCGAAGGCCGGCTGCGCGTGTCGCCTTCGCGCGTATGGACGGACATCCGGCCGCTGTTGCATGCGTTGCGCCAAGTGCGCTCGCACCGCGACCGCCAGGCGCGGGGCGCGCTGCCCGCCGTCGCGAGCGCCGTCGCCGACATCGGCGCCGTCCTCGATCACTATCACGGGCGATTCCTGCCGGAGGAGGGTGATGCGCCTTGGCTCATCGCGGGACGCGAAGCCGTGGCCGGCGCCGTGCGGTCTGCGTTGCTGATCGCCGACGCCGTGCTGGAAGGCCGCGAGGACGATCGGCTGATCCCCGCGCTCGAACGCGCGCTCGCCGCCGATCCGACGTCGGAGGATCTCGCGCGGGCGCTGATGCGGGCATGGTCGCGGCGAGGCGAGTACGCAGAGGCGGTGCGTGTCTATCGTCGCATGCGCGACATGCTGTCCGTCATTCTGGGGCTGCCGCCGTCGCGCGAGACCGAACAGATGAAGGACGACCTCTATGCCTGGGTGTCGGCGGGCGACACCGAGGCGGGCGCGGCACGTGTCGCGCCGGGTCGCATGAGCCCGTGACACGGAGTGAAACGATGCCAGCGAGGAAATCGGCGACGAAGGGCGGCGCGCGCAAACGCATTTCGCAAGCGGACTGGAACAGGCTGCGAAACAGGCTCGTCAGGGACGCGCGGGCGCTCGGTCAACTCGAGAAGATGCTGCGCAACGTGCGCCTCGATCTCGAGAAACTGGCGGCGACGCCGCCCGGCACGTATCCGAATGTCACGGACAAGCCGCCCGGCTGAGCGACGAACTTCGATTCATCCGGTCCCGAACCCGATTGCGCTCGCGCGCATGCTGCTCGGGGAGGGACCGGGCGCCGATCGATGGCGGCACGTCGAGGCGCTGCTCGGCGATGCGTTCGGCGTCGATGCGGACGCCGCACTGTACGGGAGCGAGCGCCTGCCGGGCGTGCTCGCCTTGCTGGCGTCGATCGCCGCGCGCGGGAATCTACATCGGCCGCTGTCGACGTGGATGCGAATCCCCGAGGCGCGTGCGCTTGCGCAACGACTGCGCAGCGACGCGGACCTCGCGCGCTTGATTCCTTTCGTGGCGCCCGTGACCGATGCCGGGTTCGCGGCGCGCTCGAACGCGTCGTCGCCGGGCGTGCTCGATACGACGCGACCCGTCAAGCTCGAGATCGGATCGTACGCGACGATCGGACCGCTCAGCGTTGGCGGCGTTTCGTGGCTCGACCCGGAACAAGGCTGCACGTCCGATTGCTACCTGATCGGGGCGATGATCGCGATTGCGTGGGCGCGGCCGGACGCGTGGCTCGCGCGACTCAATCGTGCAGTCGGCGGAACGCCGGCCGAGCGCGTGCTGCGCGTCGCCTTTCACGGGCATGACGGGCGCAGCATGCTGCGACGCTTCGGCATTCCGCCGCGCGTGCCGCTCGATCCGCACGGCAACCTGCTGTATGCGCGCTCGCCGGTGACGACGGAAATGTGGCCGGCGTTGCTCGAGCGTGCGTACGTGATGCAGGTGTGTCGATGTGATCGGCGCAAAGATGCGGAGCCGACGGTCCGCGACTACTTCGCCGCGGGTGCGACGAAGGCCCGTTTCCCGGAAAGCGCCGCGCGGATGATGATCGGCGGGCGCGCGAAGTACGCCGTCGACCTGGAAGGCGAGGCTGCGCTGGCGGCGGTGGTGGCGCGACTGTGCGATGGCGAGTTGACGCGGCATCCGACGATGGCGTTCACGTGGTGGCGCAGCCGATCGCTGCCGTGGCCGCGCTGGCAGGAAGCGCACCTGCTTCCCGAACATTGCTATGCGGTGCTCGGTCGCATGGCGCGCCGAAACGGCGATTACGTAATCCTTGTCGATCCGTTCGGCACGCACGCGAACGCACGCGGCTATGCGCGGGGCGCGTGGAACGCAGGCGCGCCACGCAATCTCGGCGAGCCCGTGCAACTCGGGCATCGCGGGGCGTTCGCGATTCCCGCGGCGTGGTTCGATCGCCTCGTGCATCGGGTGTGCTGGGTCGAGACGTTGGGGTCAGAGCAATAAGTCGACTTTTTGCTCTGACCCCATGGGCCCGCGAACGTCTCGCGGCCCGCCTGCCGACGCTTCGTCGAACAACGCCTTGCGTGCGATCGCCGCATGCTTGCGCGCGATGGCCAGCGCGACCTCCTCGCGCGCCCGCACGTCGATCCAGATGCGGCCGTCGCATACCTGCTCCTGCTCGTCGTGCAGATGCACGCGAAATCTCGCCTCGCGATCGCCGACGTGCTCGGTCCAGCCCGTGATCCGGATTTCGGCGCCAGCCGCAAGCGGCGCCCGATGGCGGCATTCCACGCGTGTTGCGACCACCATCTCCGCGATCGGGTCGACGAACGGCAGCACCTCGCGCACCGCGATGGCTTCGAGCAGCGCGACGAGATGGCCGCTCGCGGGCCCGCCTGCCAGCCCCGCCGCGAGCGAACTCGGACGCGAAACCCGCCGGACTTCAGGGCAAACGTCGGCGCGCGCGACGACGTAACGCTCGTCGAAGAACGCGCGCGCCAGACCGTCGCGGTTCACGGCGCCTCCGCGCGGTCCGCCTCGACCGGAGCGGCCTGGGCGTTGCGATGCGCACCGTCGTTGGTGACGACGCTGCGCGCCGTTTCGGCAGGCCCGTTCACGTTCGTGAGCACGGGCCACAGCACGACGCCGGCCACCAGCGCGAGAAACAGGAACACGGCGATCATCTGGCAACGGGCGATCCAGCGTCGATCTTCGGCGCTCAACTCCTTGATGACTTCTTCACGGCTGACCATGGAGCCCTCCTCGTAAACGCCCGGCCCTGCGCCGGGTGAGGAAAGCGTGCGACGCGGCCGCCCACGGATTGCCCACACGTCCGGAAACGCGTTCGACCGCGCGGTCGTCCAACGCACGATGACGAGGCCCTTCGCAGGAGAGCCTCTACGACCACTGACCCCGACGCCGGGCTCCACGACAGGGAAATCGTCGTGCGGCCCGCGGGTCACGGGTAACATTGGCTGCGTCGCTTCTCCTTTCCTTGCTTGGTGGCGCTCATTCATCACGGCGTGCGCGCGGTTGGTTGGCTGGCGTTGGTCGTTGCGCTGATGCTTACCGGTCCGCTGTTGACCCTTGCGTTCGGCAACGTGTCGATGCGCGGCGATTGGCGCACGGCCACGCACCGCGCGATGGGCATCGCGCCCGATCCGGCCGCGCATCCCGAAGCCGTCGTGCAGGCGTACGCAAGTCGCACGTTCGGCTGGCGCGGCGCGTTCGCCGTGCACACGTGGGTCGCGGCGAAGCCCTCCCATGCCGACCGCTATACGCGCTACGAAGTGATCGGCTGGTACGCGCGCGACGGCAACTCGGGCCTGACGATCTCCGACAGCGGCGCACCCGACGCCGAGTGGTACGGCGCCGCCCCGGTGTTGATCGGCGACCTGCGCGGCGCCCAGGCGGAAGCGGTCATCGCGAAGCTCGAGCCCGTTGCCGACGCGTACGCCCCGACGTCGTATCACGCGTGGCCGGGACCGAACAGCAACACGTTCGTCGCGCATCTCGCGCGGGAGATTCCCGAGATGCAGCTGACGCTACCGCCGCTCGCGATCGGCAAGGACTATCTGTCGGACGGGCGATGGATTTCGCGCACGCCGAGCGGAACCGGCTATCAGCTATCGCTCGGCGGAGTCCTGGGCGTCACGCTTGCGCGGAACGAGGGCTTCGAGATCAACCTCTTCGGTCTCGTGACCGGCATCGACTTCATGCATCCGGGCATCAAACTGCCGGGAGTCGGGCGCGTGCCGGGTTAGCCCGATGTCCGCCCCGTTGCGCGGTTCGCCGCCCCCGTCGTCCGTTTGGAGGAGGAATCGAACCATCCGTTCGTTCACGCCTTCGAACATCGCTGCGCCGACCTGCACTGCGCATCCTGCGGCACGCGCCGCTTCGATCAGCGGCGTCGTTGCAGGCGCCGTGATGACGTCGGCGACGAACATCGGCGAGGCGAGCTTCGCGACTTCGATCGGGAATGGATCGCCGACCTGCATGCCGCGCGGCGTCGCGTTGACGATTAACGTGTAACCGGTCGGGTCGGACGATCCCGCCGTGATTGCTTCGCCGTAGCGCGGCGCGAGTTTCGCGCGGAGTGCGTCGCTGCGTGTCGCATCCGTGTCGTGAATCGCGAGGGTTGCAACGCCGGCGTCGAGCAAAGCCAGCGCGATTGCCGAACCCGCGCCTCCCGCGCCGACGAGCAGTGC
>DASSEA010000465.1:0-2199 GCA_035696805.1 Casimicrobiaceae bacterium | reverse complement strand
TCCTCACCGGCGGCATCCTGGCCATCCCGGCAGTCGCTCAGGCGGGATTGTCGCGGTTGCCCGCGCCGCGTGCGCTGCAGTTCTCCCTGGCACTCGCTCACCTGCGCGCAACGCCCGGTCGATTCGCCGCGACGCTCGCGGCCGTCGTCGCCAGTGTCGCGCTGATGGTGTCGATGGCGATCATGGTCGCGTCGTTTCGCCAGTCGCTCGACGACTGGCTTGGTCTGGTGCTCCCCGCCGATCTTTATCTGCGCAGCGGCAGCGACAGCGCGTTCCTGTCTGCCGCCGATCAACGGGCCATCGCCCACGTGCACGGCGTCTCCCGCGCGGAATTCATGCGCGCGACGTCGGTCAGCGTCGATCCCGCGCGACCGCAGATCGCGCTGCTCGCGCGCGACATCGACGAGCATGACGCGGGCGCACGACTCGCACTGGTGAGCCGCGAGGTGACGCCGCGGCCCGATGCCCCGCCTCCGCTGTGGATCAGCGAAGCGGTTGCCGACCTGCGTCGTCTCGCGCCGGGAAGCGCGATGACGCTGCCGCTGGCCGGCCACGACGTCGCGTTCACCGTGGCAGGCGTCTTCCGCGACTATGCGCGCCAGCAGGGCGCGATCGTGATCGAGCGCGCGCGTTATCGTGCGCTGACCGGGGATGATGCGGTGAACGAAGCCGCGCTGTGGCTGGCACCCGGCGCAGGGGTGGCCGACGTGCGCGACGCGATCGAAGCGTATGCAGGCGGCGCAGCGCGCCTTCGCGCCGAAACGCCGGCAAGCCTGCGCGCGTTGTCGCTTGCGACGTTCGATCGCACGTTCGCCGTCACCTACGCACTGGAAGCGGCGGCCGTCGTGATCGGGCTCGTCGGCCTGTCCGCGGCGCTCGCAGCGCAGACGCTTGCGCGCAGCCGCGAGTTCGGCATGCTGCGCCACATCGGCATGACACGACGCCAGATTGGCGGGATGCTGGCGATCGAGGGCGCGATGCTCGCCGCGATCGGCGTCGCCGCCGGCCTCGTCCAGGGCTTCGCCATCAGCCTCGTCCTCATTCATGTCGTGAACCGGCAATCGTTCCACTGGGGCATGGACCTGCACGTTCCAGCGCTTTCGCTCGCGCTGCTGTCGGTGGTGCTGGTCGCACTCGCGACGATCGTCGCCACCGCGAGTGCGGCGCGTGCGACGGGCGTCGCGGCAGTGCGCGCGGTGCGCGAGGATTGGTGACGTGCGACGGGATGCGCGCGAGCCACAGGATCGGGCGCGACGTCGCGTCATCGCGCTCGGGGTCGGGCTCGGCCTCGCTGCGACGCGCGCACGCGCCGCGGTCGCGTATCCCGACGTGCAGCCGGGCGCCGCGCTCGCCTTCCCGCGCGACGAAGGTGCACATCCTGCTTATCGAAACGAATGGTGGTATGCGACGGGGTGGCTGCGCAACGCCGAGGGTCGCGATTGCGGCTTCCAGCTGACTTTCTTTCGCAATCGGCCGGGCGTCGCCGAATCGAGCTCGAGCCGCTTCGCGCCGACGCAGTTGCTGTTCGCGCACGCAGCGATCGCCGATCCCGAACGGCAGCGATTGCGCATCGAAGAGCGCGCAGCACGCGAGGGATTCGGCCTCGCCGAGGCGTCCACGGCGCAAACCGACGTGCGCATCGGAAACTGGTCGCTTGCGCAAACCGGCGAGCGCTTCGACGCAAAGGTCGACGCGCGCGAATTCGCCATCGACCTCGCGCTGCGCGCCGGCACGCCGCCGCTTCTGCAGGGAGATCGCGGCGTGAGCCGCAAGGGACCCGCTCCAACGGATGCGAGTTACTACTACAGCCGGCCGCAGCTCGCGGTGACCGGCACCCTCCGGCTCGATGCGCAGTCGCGCAGCGTGACGGGCGTCGCCTGGCTCGATCACGAATGGTCGAGCCGCTATCTGCCGGCGGGCGCGGTGGGCTGGGACTGGACCGGCGTCAACTTCGACGATGGGTCCGCGCTGATGGCGTTCCGCATTCGCGATGCGTCGCGACGCGCAATTTGGGCCGGTGGCGCATGGCGCGGTGCCGACGGCGCCACGCGAATCCTCGCGAGTGGCGACGTCGAGTTCGCAGCACTTCGCCGCTGGCGCTCGCCGCGCACCGGCAACGTTTATCCGATCGCGTTTCGCGTGCGTGCAGGCGATGTCGCCGTCACGCTCGACCCGCTCTTCGTCGATCAGGAGCTCGAC
>DASSEA010000464.1:0-2524 GCA_035696805.1 Casimicrobiaceae bacterium | reverse complement strand
GTTCCGCAGGAACTGCAACGACGTGCTGAGCCGCGCGTGCACGCCGCAGGAGAAGGGGGACGTGCTCGCGTACCTGTTGGAGCTTCGGCGATGAAAGCGATGCATAACGGGTCGCACCTTGTACGTGGGGTCGTAACCGCGCTGGGCGGTGCGCTGCTGCTCGCTTCCCTTTCGCATGCCAGTGGCCCGAAAACTCCGCCTGCGACTCACGCGGGATGGTCGCGCGAGTGCGGCTCGTGCCACGTCGCGTATCCAACCCGCCTGTTGCCGGCTGCATCGTGGGGGGCAATCATGGATGGCCTCGGCGACCACTTCGGCACCGACGCTTCGATCGACGAGCCTGCAGCATCCGCGATCCGGGCGTTCCTGCAGGCGAATGCGGGTCGCGACCGCGAAACGCCGGGCGCACCCGCCCTACGGATCACCACGACACGTTGGTTCCTGCACGAACACGACAAAGTCTCGCAGGCAGCCTGGCGCAGCCCGCAGGTGGCCAGTCCTGCCAATTGCGGCGCGTGCCATCGCGGCGCGGCCAATGGCCGCTTCGACGAGCACGACGTGCGCGTGCCGATCAACTAAACGTCCGTTTCGATTGCCTTTCCGGAGGGAGCACCGCCATGGAAACCAAGGTCCGCGTATGGGACATCGCAGTACGCGTTTTTCACTGGTCGCTGGTCATCGCGTTCACCGGCGCCTTCGTCACCGCCGAGTCCGAGCGGCTGCGCGACGTGCACGTCGTGCTCGGATACACGGTGCTCGGTCTGCTTGCATTCCGCCTCGTCTGGGCGCTGGTGGGCACGCGTTACGCACGCCTGTCGTCGTTTGCGTTCGGTCCGCGCGCCGTCGCCGCGTATCTCCGATCGCTGCTCGCGCTACGCCCGCTGCATTATGTCGGGCACAATCCCGCCGGCAGCTGGGTGATCTACCTGCTGGTGCTGCTCGGCCTCGTGACGGGCGCGAGCGGTTATGCGACGTACAGCGATATCGGCGGTGAATGGCTGGAAGAGCTGCACGAAGCCGTCGCGAACGCGATGCTGCTGCTCGTATTCGTGCACGTCGCCGGCGTGATCGTCAGCAGCCTGCTCCACCGGGAGAACCTGGTGAAAGCGATGTTGACCGGCTACAAGCTCCGGAGGGAAGTTCGTGAAGGCGACGTCGATCGGCTACCCGCTTCGTGATGACGAACGCGCGCGGCGTCGGCCCTGAGCATGCGCATCCTCGTCGTCGAAGATGACCCGCTGCTCGGCGACGCCCTCCAGGCGGGGCTTCGCCAGCGCGGCTTCGACGTCGACTGGGTGCGCGACGGCGTTTCGGCGGAAGGCGCGCTTCGCGCCGAAACGTTCGCGGGGGTCGTGCTCGATCTCGGCCTGCCGCGGCTCGATGGCCTCACGCTGCTGCGCCGCGAACGCGCAAGGGGCACGCGCGCTCCGATGCTCGTCCTCACCGCGCGGGATGCGACCGAAGACCGCGTCAGCGGACTCGACAGCGGCGCCGACGACTACGTGGTAAAGCCGGTCGATCTCGACGAGCTCGCCGCGCGCCTGCGCGCGCTCGTCCGGCGCTCGACCGGAGAACCGGCGCCCGTGCTGACGCTCGGCACGCTGAAGCTCGATCCTGCGGCACGTACGGTGACGCTGGGCTTGCGGCCGATCGAGCTGCAGGCGCGCGAATTCAACCTGCTGCACGAGCTGATGCGAAACGCCGGTCGCGTGCTCACGCGCCGCGAGCTCGAGCAGCGTCTCTACGCGTGGGGTGAGGAGATCGAAAGTAACGCGCTCGAAGTCCACGTCCATCATCTGCGGCGCAAGCTCGCGCCGGCGCTGATCCGCACGGTGCGAGGCGTCGGCTACGTCATTCCGCGCGACGCGCTACGATCTTGAACGCCCCTGAGGCGCGCGTTGCTCCTGCCGTGTCGAGCGGCCATTCGATGCGACGGCGGCTCCTCGTCGTGCTGCTGGGACTGGTGGCCGCGATCTGGACTGCCGCTGCGCTGTTCAGTTATTTCGATGCGAGGCACGAACTCGACGAGATGTTCGACGCGCACCTCGCCCAGTCGGCGTCGTTGCTGATCGCGCAGGCGGGACACGATCTCGACGAAATCGACGAGCACGCCGCCGACTTGCATCGCTACGCGCGCCGCGTCGCGTTCCAGTTCTGGGAGGACGGTCGCGTCCTGAGGCTGCATTCGGCCAATGCGCCGTCCACGCGAATGTCGTCCCAGGACGAAGGCTTCGCCGACGTGCGCATCGACGGCGCCGGCTGGCGCGTCTTCAGCGGCCGCGACCCGTCGCGCCGCTATGTCGTGCAGGTCGGCGAACGAGCGAGCGCGCGCGACGCCATCGTCGGCACGATGATTCGCAACATGCTGTGGCCGTTGCTGTTTGCGCTGCCGCTGCTGGCGATCGTCGTGTGGATCGCGATTGCGCGCGTCATGCGTCCCCTCGGCCTGTTGAACCGCCAGGTCGTCGCTCGCGCGCCGGACAATCTCGCACCGCTTGCGCTCGACGCCGCACCGGCGGAGGTC
>DASSEA010000463.1:0-2800 GCA_035696805.1 Casimicrobiaceae bacterium | reverse complement strand
CCGGCGGCATCGGCAGCGGCAAGTCGGAAGTGGCCGCTGCGTTCGCTGCGCGCGGCGCCGATGTGCTCGACGCCGACGAGATCGCGCACGCCCTCAGCCGTCGCGGCGAAGCCGGGCACCGAGCGGTGGTCGAGACGCTCGGCGCCGCGTTCCTGCGGGAAGACGGTGAACTCGATCGCGCGGCGTTGCGACGTCGCGCATTCGACGACCCGACGTTTCGCCGTGATCTCGAACAGTTGCTGCACCCGCTGATCGCGTCGCGGCTCGATGACGCGATCGCCGATCTTCGTGGGCCTTACGGCATCGTCGTCGTTCCGTTGCTGCTCGAACGCGGCGGCCTGCGCCAGCGCGTGTCGCGCATTCTCGTCGTCGACTGCACGGAACAGGAGCAGATCCGCCGCGTCCAGCTGCGCAGCGGCCTTGCCGCCGACGAAGTGCGCCGGATCATGGCGACGCAACTGCCGCGCGCGGAGCGCCTGGCGCAGGCTGACGATGTCCTCGACAATTCCGGCTCGCGCGATCGCATCGCGCCGCAGGTCGAGCGCCTCGACCGCCGTTACCGCGAACTGGCCGCGCGGGGTCGTTGATGCGCAAGCCGCGCGTGAAGGCGGCGGTGATTCGTGCAGAATGACGTCCTGCAGCACCCCATTCCGGCCGTGATTCGCTACGAACACCCGCTGAACGAACGGATCCGCACGCTGATGCGGCTCGAGGACCTGTTCGCGCGCGTCGATTATTTCGCCGGTCTCGATCACCCGCCGGAACATCACGCTGCGCTGCTCGCGTTGTTCGAAATCACCGACGTCGCGTCGCGCGCCGACCTCAAGACCGATCTGCTGCAGGAACTCGAGCGGCAGAAGCAGGTGCTCGGGCCGCTGCGGAGCAATCCGGACATTGATCAGCAGGCGCTCACCGATCTGCTCGGAATGATCGACCAGGTGAGTGCAAACCTGCTCGGCCAGGCCGGCAAGGTCGGCATGCACCTGCGGGAAAGCGAATGGTTGATGGCGATCAAGCAGCGGGCGGCGATTCCGGGGGGCGTCTGCGAGTTCGACCTGCCGGCGTATCACTACTGGCTGAACCAGGATCCGGAAACGCGTCAGCGTGACCTCGCGAGCTGGATCGAGCCGTTCGACCCGATTCGCACCGGTTCGGCGATCGTACTGCGGCTGTTGCGCGAAAACGCGCGCACCAGTCGTCACACCGCGTATCGCGGCGTGTTCCAGTTGATGCTGACGACGACGAAGGTCGCGCAACTGCTGCGGCTGACCATGCAGCGCGACCTGCCCTGCGTGCCCGAGATCAGCGCCAACAAGTACGCGCTCAACATCCGCTTCATCGGCGCGTCCGGCATGGATCGCGGCAATGTCGTCGACCAGGACATCGAGTTCGAGATGATGTTCTGCAATCTCTGACCAACGGGTCGTCGGGGTGACGCCGTGTCGGGCAACGTCATCGCGCACCTCGACATGGACGCGTTTTATGCGTCGGTCGAGCTGCTGCGCTACCCGGAGCTTCGCGGCAAGCCCGTCGTGATCGGCGGCAGCCGGCGGCATCAGCCGGTCGAGTACGTCGACCCGGTGACGCACGAAGCGATTCGCTCGTTCGCGACGCTCCGCGGTTATACCGGTCGCGGCGTGATCACGACGGCGACGTACGAGGCGCGCGCGTTCGGCGTGCATTCGGCGATGGGCATGATGAAGGCCGCAGCGCTCGCGCCGGATGCCGTGCTGTTGCCCGTGGACTTCGATGCGTATCGCCATCATTCGCGCCTGTTCAAGGCGGCGGTGCGCAACATCGCGCCGCACATCGAGGACCGCGGCATCGACGAAATCTACGTCGATCTCACGACGCTCGTCGCCGATGCGGACGCGCGCGCTCGGGGCGACACTGGCGCGCCAGCGTCCGATCGCGACCACGTACGCACGCTCGCGCAGTCGATCAAGGATGCAGTGCGAAATGCCACGGGGTTGTCATGTTCGATCGGCGTCGCAGCGAACAAGCTCCTGGCGAAGATCGCCTCCGATCTGGACAAGCCCGATGGCCTCACGATCCTCGATGAGGCGGACCTCCAACGCCGGATCTGGCCATTGTTGGCGCGTCGCATCAATGGCATCGGCCCCAAGTCTTCGGCGCGGCTCGAAAGCCACGGCATCCGTACGATCGGCGATCTCGCTGCGGCCGATCCGTCGTTTCTGATTGCGACGTTCGGCCGCGCGCACGGCGAGTGGATGCACGCCGCGGCGCATGGCCGCGATGACCGGCCCGTCGTGACACACAGCGAGCCGCGATCGATCAGCCGCGAGACGACGTTCGACCGCGATCTTCTCGCCGCGCGCGATCGCGAGCAGCTGTCCACGATTTTCACCGAGCTCTGCGAAGGTGTCGCCGACGACTTGCGCCGCAAGGGATATGCGGGACGGACCATCGGCGTCAAATTGCGTTACGACAATTTCGCGATCGTCACACGCGCGCACACGCTTGGCGAAGCGACCAGCGATGCCAATTTGATCAGGCGCACGGCGGGCGATTGTTTGCGCCGCGTCGATCTCACTCGCCGTATCCGACTGCTCGGCGTGCGTGTCGGCGCACTCGCGCGCGCGGATTCGGCGACGGTGCTGCGGGAACCCGAACCCGATCGGCCGCCAGCGCTGTTCGATTGATTTCAGCGTCCCTTCTGATGCAGGCCACGCGTCGCCTTGGGCGGACGGACGGCTCCCTCGTCCTTCGCGATCTCGGACGTGAGCCACGCGCGAAATAGCGCGAGCTTGGGCGATTCGGCGAGCCGCGGCGGGTACAC
>DASSEA010000462.1:0-4514 GCA_035696805.1 Casimicrobiaceae bacterium | reverse complement strand
CAGGCGAAAGCGACGGGCATCGAAACGACGATCTCGACGTCCGACAAGGACCTCGCGCAACTGGTGGAGCCGGGCATCACGCTCGTCAACACGATGACGAACGAGCGGCTCGATCACGACGGTGTCGTCGCCAAATTCGGCGTGCGGCCCGATCAGGTGCTCGATCTGCTGACACTCACCGGCGATGCGATCGACAACGTTCCCGGCGTCGCCAAGGTCGGTCCGAAAACGGCGGCGAAGTGGCTCGGTCAGTTCGAAACGCTCGACAACGTGATCGCGCATGCGCCCGAGATCGGCGGTGTCGTCGGCGAGAACCTGCGCCAGGCCCTCGAATGGCTGCCGCAGGGGAAGCGGCTGCTGACGGTGCGTCGCGATTGCGCGCTCGATACGAAGGTCGCACAACTGACGCTCGGTTCACCGGCGGTCGATCGCCTGCGCGAACTCTACGAGCGGTTCGAATTCAAGAGCTGGCTCGGCGAATACGCGCGTGGCGAGCGCGAAACGCACGTCGCCGCGAAGACCGAAGCCGTGGCGCCGGCAATATCGACGGACGCTCCACGTGCAAGCGTCCCCGCCGTCGAGTACGAAACGGTGCTCACGCACGAGTCGCTCGAGCGCTGGGTGAGAGCCGTCGGCAACGCCGATCTCGTATCGTTCGACACGTCGACGACGTCCGCCGATCCGATGCAGGCGGAAATCGTCGGCATCTCGTTCGCGCTCGAAGCGACGCGCGGCTGCTACGTTCCGCTCGCGCACCGCTATGCCGGCGCGCCAGCGCAGCTCGATCGCGATGAAACGCTGCGGGCCCTCGCCCCGTGGTTCCGCGATGCAGCGCGCGCGAAGCTCGGCCAGAACCTCAAGTACGCGCAGCACGCGCTCGCCAACCACGGCATCGAACTGCGCGGCGCTGCGCACGATACGGAAATCGAGTCGTACGTGCTCGAATCGCATAAGCCGCACGACCTGGAGGGCCTTGCGCGCCGGCACCTCGATCTGCCGACGATCGGCTACGACGCCGTCACCGGGCGTGGCGTGAATCGCATCGACTTCGATCAGGTCGCGCTCGATCGCGCAACCGAATACGCGGCGCAGAACGCGGACGTCACGCTGCGCATCCATCAGCGGCTTCATCCGGAGATCGACGGCGATCCCAAGCTTTCGCACATTTACGCGACGATCGAACTGCCCGTGCGCGACGTGCTGTTCAGGATGGAGCGCACCGGCGTGCTCGTCGATGGCGACGTGCTCGCCGCGCAAAGCCGCGACCTCGGCACGCGCGTCAACGCGCTCGAGCAGGAAGCGCATCGGCTCGCCGGCGCGCCGTTCAATCTCGGCTCGCCCAAGCAGTTGTGCGAGATCCTCTTCGAGCGGATGAAGCTCCCGGTGCGCAAGAAGACGGCGACCGGCCAGCCGTCGACCGACGAGGAAGTGCTGCAGGAGCTCGCCGCGGATTACCCGCTGCCGAAGGTGCTGCTGGAGTACCGCGCGCTCGCGAAGCTCAAGTCGACGTACACCGACAAGCTGCCCGCGATGGTGAACGCGACGACGGGGCGCGTGCACACGACGTTCTCGCAGACGACTGCGGTCACCGGCCGGCTTGCTTCGACCGAGCCGAACCTCCAGAACATCCCGGTGCGCACCGGCGATGGACGCCGCATTCGGGAAGCGTTCATCGCGCCGCCCGGCCATACGCTGATCTCCGCCGACTATTCGCAGATCGAGCTGCGTATCATGGCGCACCTGTCGGCGGACCCGGCGCTCGTCAAGGCGTTCAAGGAGGGCGACGACATCCATCGCGTGACCGCCGCGGAAATCTTCAGCGTTGCACCCGCCGAGGTGACCGCCGACCAGCGCCGCTACATCAAGGCGGTCAATTTCGGATTGATCTACGGGATGAGCGCCTTCGGCCTCGCGACGCAGCTCGGCATCGAGCGCTCGGCGGCCGCGCAATTCATCGAGCGCTATTTCACGCGCTATCCCGGCGTCGCCGCCTACATGCAGCGCACGCGCGAACTCGCCCGTGCACAGGGTTTCGTCGAGACGGTGTTCGGCCGCCGACTGTTCCTGCCCGATATTCGCGCGGCGAGCGGCCCGCGACGCGCCGGTGCCGAACGGGCCGCGATCAACGCGCCGATGCAAGGCACGGCGGCGGACCTGATCAAGCTCGCGATGATCGCCGTGCAGGATCGCCTCGACCGCGAACGCCTCGGAACGCGGTTGATCCTGCAGGTGCACGACGAGCTCGTGCTCGAGGCGCCGAACGACGAGCTCGAGCGGATTGTGCGCGATCTACCCGAATGGATGACGTCGGTGGCGACGCTGAGCGTTCCGCTCAAGGTCGACGTCGGTCATGGCCCCAACTGGGAGCGCGCCCACTGAGCACGTGTCGCAAAATTGGCTGCACGGCCCGATTTTGAGCGCGTTCCAAGGCGCGAAACTGCCAAACGCGACGGCGCCTGACGCGTTCTACCGTCCGAAAATCGTTCTCCACCCCGCGTAGCAACTGCCGACGAGCATCGGTCCCAACACCAGCCAGCCGAGTCCCATCGGAATCGTCGCGACGATCGCGAGCCCGATGTAGATCAGCCCGTAGAGCAGGAACGCGCCGAGGTTCTGCCACGACGCGGCGAAGCTCTTCCTGAGCGCTGCGACCGGCTGTTCGCCGTTCAGCACGACGAGCGCGGGCGCGAACCAGTACGCCATCGCGACGAGCAGCGCGATCAGGAGCGCGATCATCGCCACGACGAATATCGCCGTGCCCGCCGACATGAGTGCAGCGTAGTCGAACGCCGTGCCGCCGAAATCCATCAGCGCGGCGAGTCCCGACGCGCCGAGCGTGAGGAACACGGTGGCGACCATGACGATCGCGACGACGAACAGGATCGCGAGCCACAGCAATCCCAGCAGGCACAGCGGTGCGAAGCGTCCGCCCTGAAATCCGTCGAACAGATGCCCGATTCGCAGCGGCTCGCCACGCGCGAGCGCGTCGCACCCGAGCATCACGCCGCCGGCCATGACGGGCAGCAATACCGTGTGCACGAGGCTGCCGATCAGCGGCACGAGCACGAGCGCGATCGACACGACGATGAACAACACGAAGATGCCGACCCACACAGCGGGCGCCGCGCAGAAGATGCGCCAGCTCTCACCCCACCAAGCCGCGCCCTGGCCGGGGGGAAGCTGGCGCGGCTCGGGTGCCGAGCCCGGGGGCGTCGGGGCTGCGGACAGCGTGTACGCAGGCTTCTGCGTTTCCATGCGGATCCCTTTCGGAAACGAATATGCTTATGGCGTGCGCTCGATGCACGGCATTGTGGCGTAGCGCGCGACAAAAGACGAGCGGGCTCTTGTCAAGCGCAGCCTGCGCTCCCATCTGCGATAACCTCCGACGGAACGACGATGGATTCGATTGCCTCCCAGCTTGCGCAATACGGCGTTCCGCTCGTCGGACTGAACGTGCTGCTGCAGCAACTCGGCCTGCCGATACCGGCGGTGCCGACGATGATGCTCGCAGGCGCGCTCGCGGTTGCAGGACGCATCGATTTTGCCGCCGCATTCGCGATCTCGGTCGTCGCGTCGCTCGTCGCCGACCTTGCGTGGTTCTGGGCGGGCCGGCGCTACGGCTATCCGGTCCTTCGGTTCCTGTGCCGGATCTCGCTGTCGCCCGACACGTGCGTGCGGCAGACCGAGGGCATCTTCGAGCGCTGGGGATTCTTTTCGGTGGTCATCTCCAAGTTCGTGCCCGGCTTTTCGACGGTCGCCCCGCCGATCGCGGGCGCATTGAAGATGCGCACGGCCGCGTTCGTCGCCGCGTCGTTCGCCAGCGCGGCGCTGTGGGTCGGCGCAGCGATGGTCGTGGGCGCCGTGTTCGCGCGCCAGATCGAATTCGTGCTCGGCTGGATCGAAGCGCACGTCGTCGTCGCTGCGTTCGTCATCGGCGCGATCGTCGGCGCCTACATCGTGTTGAAAGCGTTCCAGCGCTGGCGCATGACGCGTTTCGTTGCCGCGGCGATGATCAGCGTCGACGAACTCCGTGCACGCCTTGCCGATACGCCGCGGCCGTTCGTCATCGATGTCGGCTCGGGCCTCGCGCACCGCGCGCGACCGCACATCCCCGGCGCCGTGCTGCTGGATCTCGATGCGATCGCGCGCGGGAACGATTTTCCCGAGGATCGGGAGATCGTCGTCTACTGCGCGTGCCCCAACGAGGAATCGTCGCGTCGCGCGGCGCAACTCCTGCTCGCAAAAGGCTATCGACGCGTGCGGCCGCTCGCTGGCGGCATTGACGCCTGGTCGGCCGCCGGGTTTCCGCTCGAGGAAGCGCAGCCGGTGACGTTCGTCCGCCAGCCGACACTCGCCGCGTGAGTCGCGTCGCCGGCGGTCAACGCCGGACCTCGATGCGCATCGCCGGCGGACGGCCGGTCGTCGTTTGAAACCATTGCTTGCAATTGGCGGGGCCGTTCGCCGGCATAATCGTCGCGGCGCGCCGAACCAACGCACACGCGTCGCTCTCTGAC
>DASSEA010000461.1:0-2131 GCA_035696805.1 Casimicrobiaceae bacterium | reverse complement strand
GCACCGCGAATCCCGCGCAGGTCAACGCCGCGCTAAGAAGCAAGCTGGGCGGTTGACCTGCTGCCAGGACGCGCGTGGTGCGCCGTGACGGGGCGCACCGCCCCAGTGGGCGCTAGAACACGAGCTGACCGAGCATCACGCCGAAGATCAGCACGATCAGGAAAATCGCGAGCGCGATGAAGAACAACCACTTCGAAATCGTCTTCGCACCTTTGGCGACATCGGTGAAGCCGAAGAAGCCGGCGATGAGCGAAATCACGAAGAAGATGATGGCCCACTTGATCATGCGATCCTCCCAGGGGAACGTCGACGCTGCTGTTACCACCGACACACGCGGCGGCGACGCGGTTCCGCGTGCGTCGCCGCCGCCCGACATGCGGCATTCGCTGCACCAACACCATGGAGGCGCAATGAGCCGCCGTTACCGTGACCACCTGCCTCAGCTCGGCGAGCGCCCTTTCATCACCGACGGCGGTCTCGAGACGACCCTGATCTACCACGCCGGCATCGATCTGCCATGTTTCGCGGCATTCGTGCTGCTCGATCGCCCGGAACACGAGACGATCCTGCGAGAGTACTTCGAGCGCTACCTGCAGATCGGACGCGCGCACGGCGCCGGCGTCGTGCTCGAAAGCGTCACGTGGCGCGCGAATCCCGACTGGGGTGCGAAGCTCGGTTACGACGCCACCGCGCTTGCCGACGTGCAGCGGCGGGCGATTGAAGCGCTCGTCGACCTGCGAGCGCGTTACGAAGCACCATCGACGCCGATCGTGATCAGCGGCAATCTCGGCCCGCGCGGCGATGGCTATCGCGCGGACAGACGCATGACCGCCGAGGAGGCGCGGACCTATCACGCCCCGCAGATCGACACGTTCGCGGGCACCGACGCCGACATGATCGCGGCGTTCACGATGAATTACACCGACGAAGCGATCGGGATCGCCTCCGCGGCCAAGTCCGCCGGGATGCCGGCCGCGATCGCGTTCACCGTCGAAACCGACGGTCGGCTGCCGTCCGGCGAATCGTTGCAGACCGCGATCACGCGCACCGACGACGCGACCGATGGGCATCCGGCGTACTACATGATCAACTGCGCGCATCCGTCGCATTTTCGCGAGGTGCTCGATCGCGGCGGCGCGTGGCGCGAGCGGATCCGAGGCCTGCGCGCGAATGCGTCGAAGCGCAGCCACGCCGAACTCGACGCTGCGACGGAAATCGACATCGGCGACCCAGAGGAGCTCGGTCGCGATTACCGGGCGCTCGTCGATGTGCTGCCACGACTCACCGTGGTGGGCGGCTGCTGCGGCACCGACCACCGGCATGTCGAGGCGATCTGCCGCGCGCTCGCCGCTTGAGTCCGGCGGCGAGGCGCAGGTCGATCGACGATGGTGTCGTATCGCAGCGCTCGCGCCTTGGAGCCTGCGCCGACGTCCGCGTCCTCCTTTGGCTCGTCGTCGCGGCATTCGTCACCGGATGCGCACAAGCGCCCGTGACGCCGGAAGGGCCGACACCATCACCCTCGGCGATTGGCCCGCCTCGCGCTCCGCCGGCCGCTGCGGTTCCGCCACCCGCCGCGGCGCCGCCCGCGGGGCAGCGCGAGGCGCCGGTCACCGAGCGCGGCCGAATTTCGCACTACGGCGCCGCGTTTGCGGGAAAGACGACCGCGAGCGGCGAGCGCTTCGACCCGGCGGCGCTCACGATGGCTCATCGGACGCTCCCGTTCGGAACGCTGGTGCGCATCACCAATATCGAGAACCAGCGCAGCGTCGAGGTGAAGGTCAACGATCGCGGGCCGTTCGTGGCCGGGCGCATTGCGGACGTATCACTCGCCGCCGCGCGAAAGCTCGGCATGGTCAACGACGGCGTCGTCGAAGCCACGCTGCAGGTGATCGAGCCGGCCGCCGACTAGCTGGAGCTTCGGGCCGCGCGATCCGCGGTCACCGAAGCAGCGTGTCCGAGCAATCAATGCAACGGCTTGAACCTCGGCCGGTGCGGCCTCGCGCCTTCGTCGCCGAGCCGCCTGCGCTTGTCCGCCTCGTACTCCTGGTAGTTGCCGTCGAAGAACACCCACTTCGAGTTGTCTTCGGCCGCGAGGATGTGCGTCGCGATGCGGTCGAGAAACCACCGATCG
>DASSEA010000460.1:0-3863 GCA_035696805.1 Casimicrobiaceae bacterium | reverse complement strand
GTGCTTTCGATGGTGCTCGGCAACCTGATCGCGATCGCCCAGACGAACATCAAGCGGATGCTCGCGTACTCGACGATCGCCAACATGGGCTACATGCTGCTCGGATTCCTGACGGCGAGCCGCTACGGGTTCTCGGCCGCGATGTTCTATACGGTTTCGTATGTGCTGACGAGCCTCGCCTCCTTCGGCATCGTGCTGCTTCTGTCGCGGCAGGGATTCGAAAGCGACCAGCTCGACGACTTCAAGGGGCTGAACCAGCGCTCGCCCTGGTGGGCGTTCATCATGCTGCTCGTGATGTTCTCGCTCGCCGGACTGCCGCCGACGATCGGCTTCTATGCGAAGTTCATGGTGATCGAGGCCGCGATCAACGATGGTTTCGTGTGGCTTGCCGTGATCGCCGTGCTGATGTCCGTGATCGGCGCCTTTTACTATCTGCGCATCGTCAAGCTCATGTACTTCGACGATCCGGTCGAAACGATGCCGATCGTCGTGCGCGGCGACACGTGGGTTGCCCTGTCCGCCAACGGCCTGCTCCTGCTGATCCTCGGCGTTCTTCCGCAGCAGTTGATCGGGCTTTGCGCCATCGCTCTTACGCAGTCGAACTTTCCCTGACCTCATGCGCGTCGGATTCTTCGTCACCTGCCTGGTCGATCTGATGCGGCCGTCGATCGGTTTCGCGGCGATCAGGCTGCTCGAAGCAGGCGGCGCCGACGTGTTCGTGCCGCCGAGGCAGACGTGCTGCGGACAGCCGGCGTACAACTCCGGCGATCGCGCCGATACGATCGCGCTCGCGCGCAAGGTCGTCGAGGAGTTCGAAGGCTGCGATTATCTGGTGGCGCCCTCCGGCTCCTGCAGCGGGATGATTCGCACCCACTATGCCGAGCTCTTCGCCGGCGACGCTGCGTGGTCCGCGCGCGTCGATGCGCTGGGCCGCAAGACCTACGAGCTGACGGACTTTCTCGTCAACGTCGCGCGGCTCGACCGCATGCCCGGCACGTTCAGCGGCTCGATCACGTACCATGATTCGTGTGCGGGTTTGCGCGAAATGGGCGTGAAAGAGCAGCCGCGTGCGCTGCTCGCGAAGCTTCCCGGCGTGCGGCTTACCGAGATGGCCGAATGCGAGATGTGCTGCGGCTTTGGCGGTACGTTTGCCGTCAAGTTCGGCGAGATCTCTGCGCGCCTTGCGGACAACAAGTGCCAGCACATCGTGAACAGCGGCGCCGAGGCGGTGGTGCTCGGCGATCTCGGCTGCATGCTGAACATCGAGGGTCGGCTTCGCCGCCGCGGCGATCGAACGCGCGTGCTGCACGTCGCCGAGGTCCTCGCGGGGGACGCGCCGTGAACCGACCATCCAGCAACGCGGCGCGCGCGCCGGGTTGAACGGAAGCCACCATGCAAGTCGCATCGATGCATTTCAAGGAGCGTGCGCATGCGAAGCTGCACGACGCGCAGCTCCAGTTCAACCTGCGCAAGATCAAGGGCAAGTTCGTCGAGAAGCGCAAGCTTTCGCTGACCGAGCTCGACGATTTCGAGGCCACGCGCGAAGCCGCGCGGTCGATCCGCCAGCGGGTGCTCGACGACCTCGACGTGTGGCTCACGATCTTCGAGGAGAACGCGCGCGCCAACGGCGCGACGGTGCTGTTCGCGCAGACGCCGGCCGAGATCAACGCGCTCGTGCTCGAGATCGCCCGCCGGCACGACGTGCGAAAGATCATCAAGTCGAAGTCGATGGTTTCCGAGGAATCGGCGCTCGATCACGCGATCGAGGCGGCGGGGCTCACCGTCGTCGAGACCGATCTCGGCGAGTACATCCTGCAGATCAACGATTACGAGCCGCCATCGCACATCATCGGTCCCGCGCTTCACAAGTCGCGCGAAGAGGTGGCCGATCTCTTTCACAAGCGACATGGCAAGCCGAGGAAGGAAGGCATCGACGAGCTGTGCCTCGAAGCACGCGAGGAGCTCCGGACGCATTACCTGACCGCGGAGATGGGAATTTCCGGCGGCAACTTCTTTGTCGCCGAAACGGGTTCGGTCGTCCTCGTCACCAACGAAGGCAATGCGACGCTGGCGACGACGCTGCCGAAGGTTCATATCGCGATCTCCGGGATCGAGAAGATCGTACCGACGCTCGAGGACGTCGCGACGCTGATGCGGCTGCTGCCGCGCTCGGCGACGGGCCAGTCGATCTCCAACTACGTGGACGTCGTGACGGGCGTCAAGGGACCCGGCGAGTTCCACGGCGCCGAGCACATGTACTTCATCGTCGTCGACAGCGGCCGCACGGCGGTGCTCGCGAGTGACGTGAAGGAGGCGCTGCGCTGCATTCGCTGCGGCGCCTGCATGAACCATTGCCCGGTCTACCAGAACGTCGGCGGGCAGTCGTATGGCTGGGTGTACCCAGGGCCGATCGGGTCGATCCTGACGCCGATGTACGTGGGCCTCGAGAACGCGCTCGACCTGCCGCACGCATCGACGATGTGCAATCAATGCGGCGTCGTGTGTCCGGTGAAGATTCCGCTGCCCGACCTGCAGCGCAAATTGCGCGAAAGGGAATTCGAGCGCCGCCTGCGTCCGTGGCAGGAGCGGCTCGGTCTGAAGGCCTGGGGGTGGCTTGCGGCCCACGCGGCGCTCTACGCACTGGCGACGAAGATCGGCATTCGCGCGCTGCGTCTTCTCGCCGACCGCAACGGGATGATCCGCAAGCTTCCGCTCGCCCGTGGATGGACCGACGAGCGCGACATGCCCGCACCGGCGGGCCGTACGTTTCGCGAGCTGTACGCCGCGCGGCGGCGCGATCGGTCGCCGCCCATGGCTTCGACGGGAACGCCCCGATGAACGCACCGCATCCACCCGTGCCGCCGCTGTCGCGTCGCGGCGAATCGCTCGGCACCGAGAACGCGTTCGTCGTGCTGGCCGAAGTGAACGCGCTCGCGCGGAGCGGCCAGGACATCCTGTCGTTTTGTATCGGCCAGCCGGATTTTCCGACGCCGCAGAACATCCAGGACGCTGCGATCGCCGCGATCCGCGCCGGCAAGCACGGCTATACGCCGTCGGCCGGCATCGACGAATTGCGCGCTGCCGCGGCGCGCGACCTCGGCTCGCGGCGCGGCCTCGACGTGCGTGCCGACGATGTCGTCGTCGGCGCGGGTGCAAAGCCATTCATCGCCTATACGATCGCCTCCGTCACCGATTACGGCGTGGGCGACGAGGTCATCTATCCGGTTCCCGGCTTTCCCATCTACGAGTCGCAGATCATCGCCAACGGCGCGGTGCCCGTGCCGATCTTCCTTCGCGAGGCGCGCGACTTCGCGTTCGATCCGGCTGAACTCGAAGCGAAGATCACGCGGAAGACGCGTCTGCTGATCCTGAATTCGCCGCAGAACCCCACCGGCGGCGTGCTGAGCAGCGCGGATCTCGATGCGATCGCCGAAATCCTGCTCGCGCATCCGCAGATCTGGGTGTTCGCCGACGAAATCTATTCCCGGCTCGTCTACGACGGGCGCTTCGAAACGCTTGCAAGCCGCGGCGGCATGCTGGAGCGGACGATCATTTCCGACGGCGCGTCGAAGACCTGGGCGATGACCGGATGGCGGCTCGGCTACATTGCGAACCGCGCGCTGGCCCCGGCGTTCACGCGGTGGATCACCAACACCGAATCGTGCGCGTCGCAGATTTCCCAGTGGGCGGCGGTCGAGGCAATCAACGGACCGCAGGACTCTGTCGCGCAAATGCATGCGCACTTTCGCGAGCGCCGCGACCTCATTGTCCGCCTGCTGAATGACGTCCCCGGCGTCTCGTGTCGCTCGCCGGGCGGTGCGTTCTACGCCTGGCCGAACGTCACCGACGCGTGCCGGCGCGTG
>DASSEA010000459.1:0-4079 GCA_035696805.1 Casimicrobiaceae bacterium | reverse complement strand
CGTTCAGTGTCGACGTCGATGAATTTTCACGCGCGACGATTCCCCTGTTCGTGCTGATGGGGTTGCTGGCCGGAGCGGGCCATTGGTGCCTCACGCACGCGTATCTGGCGGCGCCCGCGTCGCTGCTGACGCCGTTCACGTATCTGCAGATCGTGTGGGCGACGGCGTTCGGCTACGCGATCTTCGGCCAGCATCCCGACGGCATCTCGGCGATCGGCATGGCGATCATCGTTGCGAGCGGCGTCTCGCTCGCGCTGTGGGAACGGCGGCGAATGCGCTTGCTGTAACCGCTATAATCACCGATTGACGGAATCGCTCGAATCAGTTCCGCCACTGCTTTGCGTCTCGACAGGATTCACTTTTTCGTCAAGGGAGAAATCATGAAGCGATCGATGTACGCCGCGCTGGCGGCGATTACGCTGGCAGCGATGCTCGGTGCGTGCGGTCAGCAATCGCAGCAGGCCGCGGACAAGGCCAAGGAGTCCGCGTCGAAGGCCGCCGATTCGGCGACCACCGCCGCGAAGGATGCGGGCACCGCCGCGTCTGCCGCTGCAAAAGATGCGGCGGATGCAACGAAGGACGCTGCCGCGAAGGCCGCGGATGCGACGAAGGACGCTGCGGCGAAGGCGGCGGACGCGACGAAGAACGCCACGGCGACGGCTGCCGATGCGACCAAGGACGCGGCCAACCAGGCGGCCGATGCGACGAAGGACGCCGCCGCCAAGGCCGCCGACGCGGCGCGCAAGGCGAACGAAGCCGCCAAGGACGCCGCGAAGAAGTAACGCGCCGCGTCAGCTGGCATCGAACGGCCGTCACGTCGACGGCCGTTTGACTTTGTAGCCCGCAAAAACGGGGGCAGACTCGACGTTCGGCCCGGTGTCGTCCGTGGAAATTTCCGACCCTGCTATTTCGGAACGTGGAGTCGGCTCCTTCCTTTCCCGTCCGTCGGCACCGTCCTGCCAGTGGCATATCGATTGCAAGATCCCGTGCGGTTGCGTCGGGCCGACGCTTACCCGTCCAAAGGGCGGGAGGTCAAACCCCCGCAGCGTCGCCGCCGCAACCACCCTATCCATCTGCTCGCACGCGACCGTGGACTCGAGCACGCTTTTGCGACGGACGCCGGCAGGCGACGCGGAAGTTGCCGTGCCTGCGAGCGGCTTGTCGGTGACGCAACGGCGGATCCTGACGCTGCTCGACAATCCCGTGCGGCTCGGTGATCTGCAAGTCGGCCGATCGCTCAACACCGGACGACTCGCGCACGAAGCGGTCCGTCTGCAGCACGCGGGCCTCATCGTCTGCGAAGCGACACGCGATACGAGCGGCGTTGCCGTGGCGAACGCGGCAACGTTGCAGGCGCCGACACGTCCGCTGGCTCGCCCGCTGCCGATGGCCGTGGTGCTTATCGCGGCATTGGTCGTCGTGTGGGCCGGCTGGCGCCACCACGCCTCCGTTACGCCCGCTTCCGACAGCCGACGTCACGCCGGCGCGGCGCAGACGCCAAGCGTTCCGATGACACAAGCGCCGGACGCGAGCAACGAGCCGCCCGTCATCGCGACGCGCGTCCTCAAAGGCGAGGTCTTCGACCGTACGCGCGAGACGGCGAAGGATCGAACCCCGCCGCGCGCACCGCCGACATCCGTTTCGGAGCGTCCTTCGACAGCAAGCGATCCGCGCCCACACGATACCGGCGTGACGCCGGATCCTTGACGGATACCGGCTAGTACAATCGGCGGATGACCGATTCCGCCGTTCGCGCGCCGCATCATCCGGACGGCGCACCTGCGCGACGCGATCCGCGCAAGGCCGAATTCGAACTCGCCAAACTGCGCAAGAGGCTGCGTCGTCAGGTCGGCCAGGCGATCGCCGACTACGCGATGATCGATGCGAACGATCGCGTCATGGTCTGCATGTCGGGTGGCAAGGACAGTTATGGCCTCCTCGACATATTGCTGTCGCTGCAAAAGCGCTCGCCCCGGCCGTTCGAGCTCGTCGCCGTCAATCTCGATCAGAAGCAGCCCGGCTTTCCGGCTGATGTGCTGCCCCGATACCTTGCCGGCCGCGGTGTTCCCTTTCGCATCGCCGAGCAGGATACGTACAGCGTCGTCAAGCGGGTGATCCCCGAAGGCGCGACGATGTGCTCGCTGTGTTCCCGACTGCGTCGCGGCGTGCTCTATCGAATCGCGCGCGAGCTCGGCGCGACCCGGATCGCCCTCGGCCATCATCGCGATGATCTGCTCGCGACGTTTTTCCTCAACCTGTTCCACGGCGGCAAGCTGAAGACGATGCCCCCGAAGCTGGTTTCGGACGATGGCAGGCACGTCGTCATCCGGCCGCTTGCGTACGTGCGCGAGCGCGACCTCGCGCGCTACGCAGAAGCGTCTGCGTTCCCGTTGATTCCGTGCACGCTGTGCGGGTCGCAGGAGAACCTGCAGCGCAAGCAGGTGACTGCGCTCTTGCGCGAATGGGAAAAGCGCTTCCCCGGGCGCGTCGAATCGATTTTCAACGCGATGGGGAACGTCGTGCCGACGCACCTGCTGGATCGCAGGTTGCAGGATTTTGCCGGTGTGCGCGCGACCGGTTTTCCGGTGGCGGATGGCGACCTCGCCTTCGATCCGGACGCGACGCTTGAACGAGTCGCGTCGACCGAAAACGGGCAACCCGCATCGATCACGCTGCTCGGCGCGCGATGATGAGGTCTCGCTCTCGCGAAACGGCATGACGGCCGGTCGCCCACGCTTCACGTCGTTTTTCGCACCAAAGCGCCGCGGAAGGATCGCGCGCGAACCTGCGTTGCACAGGCTCGCGCAGTGGCTTGCGATCCTCATCGTCGCTGGCGCGGCGTGCACGGCGATCGCTGAAGATGCCAAGCCGATGTTCACCGGCCCCGCGCTACGCGACGCGCTGTTGCGCGGCGGTTTCGTCCTTTACTTCCGGCACGCCGCCACGGACTTCGGGCAGAACGACGACCGGATGTCGGGCTACGAGGATTGCGCGCAGCAGCGCAACCTGACCGAGGCGGGCCGCAAAGACGCACGCGCGATAGGCGACGCGATCAGGCGCCTGCACGTTCCCGTCGCGACGGTTCTCGCAAGTCCGTTCTGTCGCACGCGCGAAACCGCCGAGCTGATTTTCGGCCGTGCCACCGTCGATGGTCGCGTGCGCGGCGGGCCCGCCCGGACCGATGATCCGGAACGCTACGCTGCTTTGCGCGCGTTGCTGTCGACGCCCATTCCGGGCGGCGCGAACGTCGCGATCGTGAGCCACGGCAACCCGTTCACTGCCGTCGCGGGACCGCCGTATCTCGCCGAGGGCGAAGTCGCCGTCGTGGAGCCGCTCGGTGGAAACCAGTTTCGCGTGGTCGGCCGGATCCGTGTCGACGGCTGGAGCGAATATATGCGTTGACGTGTGCTTTGGGCGGATCCAGCATGGCGGAATCGCCAATCCCGATGGAGATGCCATCGTGGCATCTCGCGGAGTGCCCATGCCGCTGCGGCTGACTTCGAGGTCTTCCCGCGCCTGCGTCTCGCCGGGAAACGCGATCGGCACCGCGATGATCGCCCTCGCATGGGTTGCCATCAGTGCGCATGCGGGCGCGCAGCCTGCGGCGAAAGTGCGCACGATCGGCTGGCTTTCGCAAAATGCGGCGCCCGGTAAGGACGCCCCCCGCGCCGAAGACCTCCAGCGCAGTCTCCGGGATCTGGGCTATGCGGAGGGCCGCAATCTCCGGATCGAATATCGCTACGCCAATGGCGATCTCGCGCGGCTCGATGCGCTCGCTGACGAACTCGTCCGGCTTGCGGTCGAAGTCCTCGTGACCTCCGGCGAACCCGCCGCGGTCGCGGCCAAGCGCGCGACCCAATCGATTCCGATCGTCGCCACCGAAATGACGGCCGACCCCGTCAAATCGGGACTCGTTGCAAGTCTCGCGCGGCCGGGAGGAAACGTGACCGGGATCGCGACCGAGGAGCTATGGCCGAAGCGGCTCGCGTTGCTGAGGGAGCTTGTGCCCAGCGTATCGACGGTTGCCCTGCTGTGGAATCCGGCCAACGCCGCGAACGCCGCCTGCAAGCAGCAGATCG
>DASSEA010000458.1:0-4357 GCA_035696805.1 Casimicrobiaceae bacterium | reverse complement strand
TGAGCTCGAAGAGCGTTGTCTTCCCGGATCCGTTCGGCCCGAGGACGCCGATCGTGCACGGCCGGTCGACGCGGAAGTCGGCGGCGAGCGTAAAGGAGATCGCGCGCGACAGCCGGCCTTGCCGATACCGCTTCTGCAGTCCTTCGACTGCGAGCAGCGGGGCGCCATCGATCCTGTTCATGAGCCAAGGACCGCCGCCCGAAGTGCACGGTCGCCGTGGAGCGCCGACGCGGGCCCGGCGTGCACAATCGTGCCTGCGCGCATCACATACACGCGATCAGCGACGCCGAGCGCGGTATCGACGTTCTGCTCGACGACCAGCGATGCGACGCCTTCGCCGCGCAGTCGCCGGATCGTCGCCATGACGTCCTGGACGACTTTCGGCGCGAGTCCCTGCGAGGGCTCGTCGAACAACACGAGGCCCGGGGCACCGATCAGCGCGCGCGAAATCGCCACCATCTGCATTTCACCGCCGGACAGGTTTTCGCATTCGCGATGCATCAGGTGGGAAAGCGCGGAGAACACCTCGCAGCAATCGCGCGGGGTCCACGCCCGGAAGCGGGTGCGCTTGCGCCCAAGTGACAGATTGCGCGCAACCGTCAGCGTCGGAAAGATGCGCCGGTCGTCCGGGACCCACGATACGCCAAGGCGTGCGATCTCGTGCGTAGGCAAGCGGGTGACGTCCACGCCGTCGAAGTGAATCGAACCCTGTCGCGCGCGCGTCAAACCGAGGATCGAGCGCAGTGTCGTCGTCTTGCCCGCCCCGTTCGGTCCAAGGAGGGCGACAACTTCGCCTTCGCGCACGTCGAGCGTCACGCCGAACAGCACCTGCGTTTCGCCATAGCACGTGTCGATCGACTCGAGCGCCAGCATCGGAGGCGACGTGGAGGTCACGTCACCGCGCCGATCGCCGAGCGCTGCACCCAACGGTTCTCGGCGAGCGCCGCCGGCGTGCCTTCGGCGATTACCTGTCCCCACTGAATCACGAAAATGCGGTCGGCGAGCGCGAACAGGAATCGCATGTCGTGTTCGATCACGACGATCGTGACCTGGCGTTTGAGTTCGAGAACGAGGTCGGCGAGCCGCGCCGTTCCGTCGGCACCGAGGCCGGCCGTCGGCTCGTCGAGGAACAGCAAGCGCGGCCGGGCCGCGAGGGCGACGCCGATTTCCAGCGCCCGCCGCTCCCCGTACGACAGGCGCCTCGCGGAAACGCGCTCCTTGCCGGCGAGGCCGACTTGCGCGAGCACCTGCTCGGCGCGATCGGCGCACGCCGAGTCGCGCGCGAGATCGTGCAGGACGTCGAAGGCTCGACTGCGCAATTCCGGCAACGCCATCATCACGTTGTCGGCGGCGCTGTAGTCGTCGAACAGGTTCATCGACTGGAACGAGCGTGACAAGCCCTTGCGTGCGATGGCCGCCGGCGTCGAGCCCGTGATGTCTTCACCGTCGAAGACGACACTGCCGCGGTCGGGTGCATATCGACCAGTCAACACGTTGAAGCAGGTGGTCTTGCCCGCGCCATTGGGACCGATGATGCCGGAGAGACGCCCGGCGTCGAACGCGAGACTGACGTCCTGCAGCACGATCCGATCGCCGAAGCGCTTCGCGATGTGGCGCGCCTCGAACAGTGCCACATCAGCTCGCTTCGCTCACGCGTACGCGGCTTCCCGTTCGCCGCGCACGGTCGCGCCACGCTCGCCACAGCCCGACGAGTCCTTCGGGTTTCCAAAGAACGATCGCGACGAAGGTGAGCCCGTACCAGAGCAGCCAGGTCTCCGTGTAGGCGCCCAGCAGGTCGCGGGCCAGGATGAAGAACAGTGCACCGATCACCGGGCCCCAGAAGCTCACGAGTCCCCCGCCGACCAGCACCATCATCACGACGAGGCCGGATTGATGCAGGCTCATCACATTCGGATAGGCGGACTGCTGCGCCATCGCAAACACGGCGCCAGCGAGTCCGGCGATGCTCGCCGAGACGACGAAGGCTATCCACTTGTAGAGCCAGACGTTATAGCCGACGAACCGCGCGCGCGTCTCGTTCTGACGGATTGCCTGCAGCACACGACCGAATGGCGAGTGGACGAGGCGCCACGACCCGATGACGACGAGTGCAAACACGGTCAGCGCAAAGGCGAAGAGCGCCTCGTTCGACTCCAGGCCAATGCGCACGACGCCTAAATCGAGGGGGGGTCTGCGAATGTTGAGCAGACCGTCCTCGCCGCCGGTGACGCTATGCCACTTGATCGCGACGAACCAGACGATCTGCCCAAATGCAATCGTGAGCAGCGCGTAGTAGATGCCGCGGCGGTGGGAAACGAAGGCGGCGACCAAGGCGCCGAGGACAGCGGCCGCGAGGACGGCGCCGCCGAGGTCGAGCAGTAGCGCTCCGCCGAGCTTTTTTTGCAGCAGCCCGAACGCATACGCCCCGACACCGAAGAACGCACCGTGCCCGAACGAGGGAAGTCCCGCATAGCCGAGCAGCAGGTTGTATCCGAGCGCATACGTCATCCAGACGACGATTTCGAGCGCGAGATACTGGTACAGGCCAACGTGCGCGAGCCACAGCGGCGTGCTCGCAAGCGCCGCGAACAGCACGAGCATCGGCCTCGTTACAAGGCCGGCAGCGGCGGGGCGCTCGGGCATCGTCCTCCTGGGGTTCACTCGACAAGAATTGGCGAACGCTGGACAAAACGGAATGTAAGTTCTACGCTCTCGTCGCGCAAGAACATTCATTCCACCGCTGGAAGGCGGCACGCGAGGAACGTCGGATGCGCGCAGTGCAGCTCACGACGTACGACGACCTGCGGGCGGCGATCACCGATCGCTACCAGGCGCTTCCGCGGCAGCTGCGGCGCGTTGCGGAAGTCGCACTCGAGCGGCCGCATGACCTGGCGCTGAAGACGATGGCCGTGCTCGCCGGCGATGCCGGCGTGCAGCCGTCAACATTCGTCCGCTTCGCGAACGCCCTCGGGTTCGAGCGTTTTTCGGCGATGCAGGCACTGTTCAGATCGCACCTGATCGAATCGCTGCCCTATCGCCAGCGCATTGCACGAATGCGTGCGGAGACCGGGAGCCGTCCCGCCGAGATCCTCCGCAGCTTTGTCGGCGAATCGGTGCGTGGACTCGAACATCTGCCGATTGCCGTCCCGCCGCCGTTGTTCAACGCCGCCGTGCGTCTCGTGGCCGCTGCACAAAACATCGACGTGCTTGCCTACCGACGGTCGTTCCCGGTCGCTTGCTACCTCGCTTATGGCCTTGGTCAGCTCGAACTCGGCGCGCGATTGCTGAACGGCATCGGTGGAATGAATCCTGCCCAGGCAGAAAGGCTGACGCGCAAGGACGCACTCGTCGTCATCAGCTTTCGCAACTACACGGCGGAGTGCATCGACATCGCGACCGCGTGCCATGCGCGCGGGGTTCCGGTTCTCGCGATTACCGACGGGCCGCTGTCGCCGCTCAAGAAGACGTCGCGCGTTTCGCTCGAGATCGGCGATGACGCGCGACAACCGTTCCGCTCGCTGGTGGAACCGATTTGCCTTGCGCAGGCGCTGGTGGTCGGCGTCGGCCATCGGGTGGCTGACCACTCCCGCGAGCGGCGACGAACGAATTGACCAAGACGGACTCGCGCGGGAAGGCGTGGGGCGCGCGGGCGACTTCAGACACGCAGACGACCAGAGAGGAGAATCGAAATGAAGGACAAGCGGGTCGACAGTCAGCAACCGAAGCAGCCGGCATCCGAAACGCGCCGGCTCGTCATCAAGGCATCGGCGCTCACGGTGGCGGCCGCGGGCGGTGCGGGCGTGGCGCCTTTCTTTGGACCGTGGAAGCACAACCACGCGTGGTCGCAGGCCGCGCAGAAAAAACCGCTGGTGATCGGGCTCACGATGGACGCGTCGGGTCAATACGGCGCGAGCGGGATGGAGGAGCGCCTCGGCGCGATGATGGCCATCAAGGAATTCAATGCGAAAGGCGGCGTGCTCGGGCGTCCCATCGAGGCGATCCATATGGACACCGAGACCACGCCTGCTACGGGATCGCGTGTGGCGGAACGCCTGGTGACTCGCAACGAGGCGGCTTTTCTCGTGGGCGCGCTCCACTCGGGCGTAGCGAATGCGATATCGCAAGTCGCGCAGAAGTACGGTTGCGTCTACCTGAACACCAATTCGAGCTCGCCGACCGAATCGGGAAAGGATTGCCATCGCGTGAAATTCGTGTGGGACGGCAACGGCACCAACTTCGCGCTCGCCATCGTCAAGAACGCGATGGCCGTGAACGGCAAGAAGTGGGTGATGCTCACCAACGACTACGTCTGGGGACATCAGACGGCGAAGGCGATGCGCACGATCGTCGAGGCGAA
>DASSEA010000457.1:0-2688 GCA_035696805.1 Casimicrobiaceae bacterium | reverse complement strand
GCCCGCAGCGCGCCGTCGCGGTCGATGCTGATGAACGCGTTGATCGCCGGTTGCGCCGCGTCGATGCGCGAAAGCGCCTGCTCTGCGAGTTCGACGGCGGACACGCGGCGCGCGTCGAGCGCATCGGACTGTTCGGCGATCGTGCGCAACGCGGGCCCTATTCGATGACCTTCGGCACCAGGTAGAGGCCGTCGGCGACGGCGGGAGCACCGCGCTGGTAATCGACGTGACGGTCGGCTTCCGTCACGACATCGTCGCGCAACGGCAGCATGACGTCCTGCGCATGCGCCATCGGCGTGACACCGGTGGTGTCGATCGCCTGCAGCTGATTGACGAGGCCGAGGATCGCGTCGAGCTTGTCGCGTACGTCGCGCGCTTCGTCGGCATCGATGTCGATGCGCGCGAGCTTCGCAAGGCGCTCGATGTCTGCGGTGGAGAGGCTCATGCGCGGCGCGAAAAACCGCGTGAAATCAGTGCGGAAGAAAAGCGGCTTAGGGTATCATAGCCGGCATTTTATTTGACCCCCGCATCTCATCGCGACGCGACCGCGCGCGCGAAAACGGTCACCGCTTCCGCCTTCATGTTCGATTCCTTCAAAGGCTATTTCTCGATCGACCTCGCCATCGATCTCGGCACCGCCAACACACTGATTTACGTGCGCGGCAAAGGCATCGTGCTCGACGAGCCGTCGGTGGTCGCGATCCGGCAGGAAGGCGGCCCGAACGGCAAGAAGGTGATCCAGGAAGTCGGCCTCGCCGCGAAGCAGATGCTCGGGCGCACGCCCGGCAACATCACGGCGATTCGACCGATGAAGGACGGCGTCATCGCCGACTTCACCGTCACCGAGCAGATGCTGAAGCAGTTCATCAAGAAGGTGCTCGATTCGCGGCTGTTTTCGCCGAGCCCGCGCATCATCATCTGCGTGCCGTGCGGATCGACGCAGGTGGAGCGCCGCGCGATTCGCGAGTCGGCGCTCGGCGCCGGGGCGTCGAAGGTGTTCCTGATCGAGGAGCCGATGGCGGCCGCGATCGGTGCCGATCTTCCCGTCGGCGACGCAACGGGCTCGATGGTCGTCGACATCGGCGGCGGCACGACCGAAGTCGGCGTCATTTCGCTGGGCGGCATGGTGTACGCGGGATCGGTGCGCGTCGGCGGCGACAAGTTCGACGAGGCGGTCGTCAACTACATCCGCCGCAATTACGGAATGCTGATCGGCGAGACGACGGCGGAAATCATCAAGAAAACGATCGGTTCTGCGTTTCCGGGCTCGGAAGTGCGGGAAATGGAAGTGAAAGGGCGTAATCTGGCGGAAGGCATCCCACGCAGCTTCACCGTGTCGTCGAACGAGATCCTCGAGGCGCTTACCGATCCGCTGAACAGCATCGTGTCGGCAGTCAAGAGCGCTCTCGAACGAACGCCGCCCGAGCTTGGCGCGGACATTGCTGAGCGAGGGATGGTGCTGACCGGCGGTGGCGCATTGCTGCGCGACGTCGACCGGCTGCTCATGGAAGAGACCGGCCTGCCGGTGGTCGTCGCAGATGACCCTCTCACGTGCGTCGTTCGCGGCTGCGGCAAGGCGCTCGAGAACATGGAGAAGCTGCAGACGATCTTCACGAGCGACTGAAGAGCGCCGACAGCGTCGGAAAAGCAGGCATGGCGCGAAGTTGAAGACGGCCAGCGGCGACTTGCGACGCGATTTCCGTCGCGCCGGCCCCCCCACGAGCGCCGGCGCGGACGCCGCTTCGTCGTCCTGACGCCGCCTTAAGTCCCATGCGTCCCATCCCGGTCGACACGCCTGCGTTCTTCAACCGGGGCCCGAGTCCCCTCGCGCGCCTGGCGTTTTTCGGCGTGCTGTCGGTCGCGCTGCTGTTCGCGGACACGCGATTCCGCTATCTCGAGAACGTCCGGCAGGCGGTCGCGATCGTCCTCTATCCCGTGCAGCGCGCGCTGCAGATGCCCGGCGCAGCTTTTGCATACGTGGCGGACTACTTCGGTTCGAAACGCGAGCTGGCGGACGAGAACGCGACGCTCAGGCAGGAACTCGTCGAACGTGCGCCGGCCACCCAGGGATATGCGCGCGTCCAGGAAGAGAACGCGCGGCTCAAGGCGCTCCTCGACGTCCGGGCGCAATACGCGACCACCGCGACGGCCGTCCAGGTGCTCTACTCGAGCCGCGATCCGTTCACGCAGAAGCTGTTCGTCGACAAGGGCTCGAGCGCCGGCATCCTCGCGGGCGCGGGGGTCATCGACGAGAACGGCGTCGTCGGCCAGATCACCCGCGTGTTCCCGTACATGGCGGAGATCACGCTGATTACCGACCGCGACCAGGCCGTTCCCGTGCAGGTGGAGCGCAACGGCACGCGCAGCGTGCTGTTCGGCAACGGGACGGGGCGCTCGCCCGAACTGCGCTACACGTCGCCGTCGGCCGACTTGAGAATCGGTGATCGGCTGCTGACGTCGGGACTCGACGGCACGTACCCGCCGGGCCTCGCGGTCGCGCAGATCACCGACGTGATTCGCGACGCGGGGCAGATGTTCGCGCGCATCGTGTGCAAGCCGCTCGCCGGTATCGATCACAGCGAATTCCTGCTCGTGCTGTCGCAGGCGGCGGCGATGCCACCGCGCCCCGAGGAACCCGCCGAAACGGAGGCCGCCAAGAAAGGCGGCCGGCGCGGGAGGAAGGGATGA
>DASSEA010000456.1:0-2482 GCA_035696805.1 Casimicrobiaceae bacterium | reverse complement strand
GCGGCGTTCATGATCACCATCGGCTTCTTCGCCTCGGCAGAGATCGGCGCGACGGCGAGCGCATTCGGCGTCAGCCCGAAGCCCGCGATGATGTCGACGTTGTCGCGCGTTATCAGCTCCTGCGCGAGTCGTTTCGCGACTTCGGGTGCCGGGCCCGTCGTATCGCGCGTGATGATTTCCACCTTGCGCCCGCCGAAGGTCTCGCCGTGCAGCTTCAGGTACGTCTTCATGCCGTTGACGATCTGCGTTCCGTAGTCGGCGAACGGGCCCGAGAACTCCGCGATCACGCCGATCTTGACGACCTGCTGCGCCAGCACCGGTGGGACGACGAGCGCCATCCCAGCTGCGAACATGGAAACTTTAATGATGCCATTCAACATGTTATAGCTCCTTATTCATGAATCACTTGATGTCTTTTTTACCGGTGTGGCCGGGGCTTCGACGGCAAATGCGACAAGGGCGTCGAGCACGCCTTCATCCTCGCCAGCCGCTGCTGTGACATCGAACTGTACCTGCGGCAGCCGCGCGCGGACCGCGTTGAGTTGCCGCGGGAAATCGGCGCGGAGATGCCCGCCACGCCCAAAGAACAACGGAACGATGCGGATCCGGAGCACGCCCTGCTCGGCCATGCGCAAGGCCGCTTGCGCGAGATCGGGCTCGCAGAATTCGAGGAACGCCAGCGCCACGCGCGCGTTCGGCATGCGCCTCTCAACTTGGGTGCGCAAGCGTTCGAACGGCTCCGCCCAGCGCACGTCGCGTGCGCCATGCGCAAAGAGAATGAGCCCGCTGTCCATGGAATGGGCGATGCAGCGCCGCGCGTGCAAGCGCGATTATAGGCAGGCCGTCGGCATCTCGCTCTGACCGCGCTCACCGACGTCGCTTAGAAGCGCCGGCGCTAAAAGCATAGCGTTCAATTCCTTCTGTTTAGGTACGTGCGCAGCTAACGTAGCGCCCATGTATCGCTACGACGACTTCGACCACCGCCTTGTACGCGAACGCGTCGCGCAGTTCCGCGATCAGACGCGCCGTTTCCTTCGCGGCGAGCTTTCCGAGGACGAGTTCCGCCCGCTGCGGCTGCAGAACGGGCTTTACATCCAGCGACACGCGCCAATGTTCCGTATTTCCATTCCGTACGGGCTGATGTCGACGCGGCAACTGCGGAAGCTCGCCGACATCGCGCGCCGTTACGACCGGGGCTACGGACACTTCAGCACGCGCCAGAATCTGCAGCTGAACTGGCCGCGCCTCGAGGACGTTCCCGACATTCTCGAGGAACTGGCCGACGTCGAAATGCACGCGATCCAGACCTCCGGCAACGACGTCCGCAACATCACGAGCGACCACTTTGCGGGCGTCGCCCGTGACGAGGTCGTCGATCCGCGACCCTACTGCGAGCTGATCCGCCAATGGGCCGCGCTGCATCCCGAATTCGCGTACTTGCCGCGCAAGTTCAAGATCGCGGTGACCGGCGCAAGCAACGACCGTACGGCCGTTCTGCTGCACGACATCGGCCTCGTGCTGGTGCGGGACAAACGGGGCGACGTCGGTTTCCGCGTGATCGTGGGTGGTGGCATGGGCCGCACGCCGATGATCGGCCACGTGATCCGGGAATTCCTGCCGCGTGCAGAAATCGTGAACTATCTCGACGCAATCCTGCGCACGTACAACCGGTTCGGTCGCCGCGACAACAAATGGAAGGCGCGGATCAAGATCCTGGTCAAGGAACGGACGCCCGATCAATTCGCGCGTGACGTCGAGGACGAGTGGTCGCACCTGCGCGACGGTCCGTCGACGGTGCCGGACCATGAATTCGAGCGGCTCGCCGGCCATTTCACGACGCCTCCGTACGACGTCCTGCCGGGCGACGACGCGTCGTACAAGGCGGCGATCGCCGACGACCGCGCGTTCGCCAACTGGGCGGCGCGCAACGTGCATGCGCACCGTGTGCCGGGTTACGCGATCGTCACGCTGTCGCTCAAGAAAACTGGCGTGCCGCCGGGGGACGCGACGTCGGACCAGATGGAGGGGATCGCCGATCTCGCCGACGCGTATTCGTTCGGAGAAGTCGGCGCAACGCACGAGCAGAACCTGGTGCTGCGCGACGTGCGTCAATGCGATCTGTTCGCCGTGTGGTCGCGGCTGCGGCCGCTCGGCCTCGCCACCCCGAACATCGGCCTGCTCACCGACATCGTCTGCTGTCCCGGCGGCGACTTCTGCTCGCTCGCGAACGCCAAGTCGATTCCGATTGCAGATGCGATCGCACGGCGCTTCGACGACCTCGATTACCTGCACGACATCGGCGAGGTCGATCTCAACATGTCGGGCTGCATGAACGCATGTGGCCAGCATCACATCGGGCACATCGGCATTCTCGGCGTCGACAAGAACGGCAGCGAGTGGTACCAGGTGTCGATCGGTGGCGCGCAAGGCAACGACGCCGCGCTCGGCAAGGTCATCGGTCCTTCGTTCGCGGCGAAGGACA
>DASSEA010000455.1:0-13913 GCA_035696805.1 Casimicrobiaceae bacterium | reverse complement strand
GAAGCTCTGCTTGTCCGGTGCCGAGAGCTTGTCCCATTGCGCCTTGCTCATCAGGATCAGCGCCGGCGAATAGACGTGGCCGGTGAGCGTCAGGTATTTCTGCACCTGGTCGAGCTTTGCGGACGTGATCACCGACAGCGGATTATCCTGGCCGTCGACGGTGCCCTGCTGCAACGCGGTGAACACCTCGGTGAACGCCATCGGCGTCGGGATGATGCCGAACGCGCGGTACGCCTGGATGTGCACCGGGTTTTCCATCGTGCGCATCTTGAGGCCCTTCAAATCCTCGGGCGCGTTCACCGGATGCTTGCTGTTCGTCATGTTGCGAAAGCCGTTCTCGCCCCACGCGAGTGCGTGAATACCTTTCGCCTCGAACTTGTCGAGCATCTGCTGGCCAATGGGGCCGTCGAGCACCGCGCGCGCATGCGCGTAATCGCGAAACAGGAACGGAATGTCGAGGATCGCGATGTCCGGGACGAAATTCGGCACCGGCCCCGTCGACGTCATCGTCAGGTCCAGCGTCCCGAGTTGCAGCGCCTCGATCGATTCACGCTCGGCACCGAGCGCGCCCGAATAGAAGTTCTGCACCTTGTAGCGGCCGTTCGTGCGCTCCCCGACTTCGCGCGCGAACGTATCGATCGCCACGCCGTAATGCGAGTTCTGCGCGACCGAGATGTTCATGCGCAGCGCCGTTTGCGCGGTGGCCGGCAGCGCGATCAGCGCGGCGCAGGCGGCGAGGGTCGCCGCGAGCAATCGAAACTCAGGCTTCATGGGGCCTCCGGTGATTCGCCGGATACGTAACGTGCCGGCGTTTCGCAAAGTGGGGCCGGATTCTAACAGCCCAAGGCGCCTGTCGGCCGTGACGAGCCCGGTGCTGCATCGTGTTGCCGTTCGAGGCGCTTCCCCGGGACGCCTGCGAGCGTCCCTGTAGAATCGGCGTTGCCTGCGCATGACGCTGCGCGCAGCGATTTCCATGCTCGATCCCGCCTTCACCTCCGCGCTCGCGAGGCTCGTTCCGCCGGCATCGCTCCTGACCGCCGCGGAGGACACGCGGCCGTACGAATGCGACGGCCTTACGCTCTACCGCGAGCAGCCGGGCGCCGTGTTGCTGCCCGACAACGAAGCGCAGGTCGTCGAGATCCTGCGGCTGTGTCACGCGGCGCGGGTACCGGTGGTGGCGCGGGGAGCCGGCACGAGTCTTTCGGGCGGCGCGCTGCCCGCGGCGAACGGCGTCGTGCTGTCGCTCGCAAAGTTCCGGCGCATTCTCGCCATCGATCCGCTCGCGCGCACCGCGTTGGTCGAACCGGGCGTGCGCAACCTGGCCATTTCCGAAGCGGCGGCGCCTTACGGGTTGTTCTACGCGCCGGACCCGTCGTCGCAGATTGCCTGTTCGATCGGCGGCAACGTCGCTGAGAACGCCGGCGGCGTGCACTGTCTGAAATACGGGCTTACCGTGCACAACGTGCGCAAGCTTCGCGCGGTCCTTTTGACCGGCGAAGTGATCGAGGTCGGCAGCGATGCGCTCGATGCGCCCGGCTACGACCTGCTCGCACTCCTGACGGGCAGCGAAGGATTGCTCGCCATCATCATGCAGATCACGCTGAAGCTGTTGCCGAAGCCAGAGCTCGCGCAAGTTGCGCTCGCGGCGTTCGCCACGCTGGAACAGGCGGGGGCAGCCGTCGGTGCCGTCATCGCGGCCGGCATCATTCCCGGCGGTCTCGAAATGATGGATCAGGCCGCCACCCGCGCCGTCGAGCAGTTCGTTCACGCCGACTACCCGCTGGACGCCGCCGCGGTGCTGCTCGTCGAAGCCGACGGGACGCCGGTCGAAGTCGAAGCCGAGATGGCGGAGATCATCGCGGTTCTCGAAGCGGAAGGCGCGACCGAAGTGCGCGTTTCGACCGACGAGCGCCAGCGGTTGCTCTACTGGTCCGGCCGCAAGGCCGCATTTCCGGCGGTCGGGCGGATCTCGCCCGACTATTACTGCATCGACGGAACGATTCCGCGCGCCGCGCTTCCCCGCGTCCTGCGACAGATCGAAGCATGGTCGGCCGAATTCAACCTGCCGTGCGCGAACGTGTTTCACGCCGGCGACGGCAATCTGCACCCGCTGATCCTGTTCGACGCGAACCGCCCGGGCGACAAGGAGCGCACGATCGAGTTCGGCGACCGCATCCTGCAGCTTTGCATCGACGTCGGCGGCACGATCACGGGCGAGCACGGTGTCGGCGTCGAGAAGATCGGCGGCATGTGCGCGCAGTTTCCGCCCGCGGCGCTGGCGCGTTTCCTCGGCGTCAAGCGCGCGTTCGACGAGCACGGTCTGTTGAACCCGGGCAAGGGCGTGCCGACGCTCGCCCGCTGCGCGGAGTTCGGCCGGATGCACGTGCATCACGGGGAACTTCGCCATCCCGAACTCCCGCGTTTCTAGACGAACGCCGATGACGCCCGCCACCGTATCGCGCGCTCGCCCGCAGCCGGAAGCCCTGGCTGCGCTCACCGCGCAATTGCGCAACGACTATGGCGACCGCGCGCTGACGGCGCAGGCGGTGCGCGAGCAGCACTCGCACGGCGAAGGACTCGCCGACGCGGGACTTCCCGACATCGTCGTGTTCCCGCATTCGAACGAGGAGGTCGCGGCGATCGTTCTTGGCTGTCACGCCGCGCGCATTCCCGTCATCGCGTTCGGTGTCGGGACCTCGCTCGAAGGGCACGTCGCGGCGCTCTACGGCGGCGTGTGCATCGACCTGTCGCAGATGAATCGCGTGCTTGAGGTCAACGACGCCGATCTCGACTGTCGCGTGCAGGCGGGCGTCACGCGCGAGCAGCTCAATGCCGAACTCAAGGGCAGCGGGCTGTTCTTCCCGATCGATCCGGGCGCGAACGCGACGCTCGGCGGCATGGCGTCGACGCGCGCATCGGGCACCAACGCCGTGCGTTACGGCACGATGCGCGACAACGTGCTCGGCCTCACCGTCGTGACCGCGGACGGGCGCATCGTGCGCACCGGCAATCGCGCGCGCAAATCGAGCGCGGGCTACGACCTGACGCGGCTTTTCGTTGGCGCCGAAGGCACGCTCGGCGTCATCACGGAAGTCCAGTTGCGCCTCTATGGCGTGCCCGAAGCGATTTCGGCGGCGGTGTGCCAGTTCCCGGATTTGCGCAGCGCCGTGGATACGGTGATCGTCGCGATGCAGCTCGGCGTGCCCGTCGCGCGCATCGAACTCCTCGACGACGTGCAAATGGGTGCCTGCATCCGTTATTCGCAGCTCGAAGAGTTCGCGCCGAAGCCGACGCTTTTCTTCGAGTTTCATGGCAGCGAGGCCGCCGTGCGCGAGCAGGCGGAAACGATCGAGACGATCACCGGCGACCACGGCGGCAGCCGGTTCCAGTGGGCGACGCGGCCGGAGGATCGATCGCGGCTGTGGAAGGCGCGGCACAACGCCTATTACGCGGCGCTGGCGCTCGCACCGGGGAAGCAGGGCTTCGCGACCGACGCCTGCGTGCCCATTTCGCGGCTGACCGATTGCGTACTGGAGACGCAGGCCGACGCTGCGGCGACCGGTCTCGTCGCGCCGATCGTCGGTCACGTGGGCGACGGCAATTTTCATCTGGTCGTGCTGTTCGATCCGAACCAGCCCGACGAGCGCGCGAAAGCCGAAGCGCTCGCCGCGCGCGTCAGTGCACGGGCCATCAGCATGGGGGGGACGTGCACGGGCGAACACGGCGTCGGCGTGCACAAGCTCGAGGCGTTGGTCGCCGAGCATGGCGAGGCCGTGACGCTGATGCAGGCGATCAAGCGGGCGCTCGATCCCCACGACATCATGAATCCGGGCAAGACCGTGCCGCGATGAAGCTCTACATCGGCAACAAGAACTATTCGTCGTGGTCGCTGCGCGGCTGGTTGCTCGTCAAGCTTTCCGGCGAGCCGTTCGAGGAAGTGAACGTTCCGCTCGTGGGACGCACGCCGAACCCCGCCAACCTCGCGTTCTCCCCGTCGGGTCTCGTGCCGTGCCTGCACGAGGGCGAGATGATCGTGTGGGACACGATGGCGATCGCCGGCCACCTCGCGGAGCGCCACGCCGACATGTGGCCTGCCGACCCTGCGGCGCGCGCCTGGGCGCGCTCGATCAGCGCGGAAATGCATGCGGGTTTTTCGACGTTGCGCAGCCAGATGACGATGTGCATCCGCGAGCGCGTCGACGTGCGGCCATGGTCGGAGGCGCTCGCAGCGGACATCGCGCGCGTGATTCGCATTTTCGACGAATCGCGCCGGCGCTTCGGAGTGGGCGGCGCTTTCCTGTGCGGACGCTTTTCGATCGCCGATTGTTTCTATGCGCCGGTCGCGTTTCGCTTCCGGACTTACGACGTAAGAACCGAAGGCACTGCGCGCGCCTACGTCGAAGCGCTGCTCGACCATCCGTTCGTGCGTGAATGGGAGCAGGCGGCGCTTGCCGAGAAGACGATCGTCGACGCCGACGAGCCGCGCAATCTGTACCGCGACAAGATCGCGGCGGTGTAAGGGCGGTACGGCGCATGGGTGCCCACGGCCCGGAACGCCCCAGTCCGAGCGTCGTCGAGGATCCCGCTCTCGCGCGCCTGCAGGAACGCGTCCGCGCCGCCGCGGCGGATCGCACGCCGCTCCGCATTCGCGGCGGCGGTACGAAGGACTTCTACGGGGAGTCGCTCGCCGGCGATCTCCTGGACGTTAGCGACTGCTGCGGCATCGTGGCGTACGCGCCCGGCGAACTCGTCGTCACTGCGCGCGCCGGCACGCAACTCGTCGAACTCGAGCGGGAACTCGATGCACAGGGCCAGATGCTCGCCTTCGAGCCGCCGCGGCACGGCGCCGGTGCCACGCTCGGCGGTGTCATCGCCACCGGCTTTTCCGGGCCGCGCCGTCCGCACGCCGGAGCCGCCCGCGACTTCGTGCTCGGCGTGCGCATCGTCGATGGCGTGGGGGACGCCCTTGCATTCGGCGGCCAGGTGATCAAGAACGTTGCCGGCTTCGACGTGTCGCGCCTCATGACGGGTGCGCTCGGCACGCTCGGTGTTCTGACCGAGGTCTCGCTCAAGTGCATGCCGAAGCCGAGGATCGAGGCAACGCGCACACTCGACTGCAGCGGGACCGAAGCGTTGCAGCGCCTCAACGAATGGGGGGGCAAGCCGCTGCCGATTTCGGCGACGTGCTTTCGCGCCGGACGGTTGACGATCCGTCTTTCCGGTGCACCCGCCGCAATCGCGAGCGCGACGAGCGTCATCGGCGGCGAACCCGTCGACGGCGCGAATTTCTGGCAGGACCTGCGTGACCAGGCGCTCGACTTTTTTGCACCCGCGCTCGCAGGTGACGCGACGCTGTGGCGGCTGTCGGTGCCGTCGACCACACCGTGGACGAACCTGCCCGGCGAACAATTGATCGAGTGGGGCGGCGCGCTGCGCTGGGTCGTGGCAGGCGCGGCCGCTGCGCCGACGCTTCGCGCGTGGGCGTCGCGGCACGGCGGTCATGCGACGCTGTTCAGAGGCGGGGACAAGACGTCCGGTGTCTTCCAGCCGCTGTCCGAAACGATCGTCGCGCTGCATCGACGCCTGAAGCAGGTGTTCGATCCGCACGATGTCCTGAACCGCGGCCGGATGTCGCTCGCTTTCTGATGGAAACCCGTCTGTTGCCGGCATTCCTCGCAACGCCCGAGGGACGCGAAGCCGATTCGATCCTGCGTGCGTGCGTCCATTGCGGCTTCTGCACGGCCACGTGTCCGACGTACCAACTCCTCGGCGACGAACTCGACGGTCCGCGCGGGCGCATCTACCTGATCAAGCAGGCGCTCGAAGGCCGCGAGGTCGGCGCGAGCACGCAGCTTCATCTGGACCGCTGCCTGACCTGCCGCAGCTGCGAGACGACGTGCCCGTCGGGCGTGCGCTATGGCCGGCTCGTCGACATCGGGCGCAAGTTCGTCGACGATCGTGTCGGCCGCACGTCGGTTGACGCTGCAAGACGTGCCGCCTTGCGACGCGGACTGCTGTCGCGCTCGCTGTTCGGTACGGCGGTGACGCTCGGACGGCTCGCGAAGCCCTTCCTTCCGCGCGCATTCACGGCGTCGATCCCCGACCTGCGATCGGGCGGCGCGTGGCCGGCCACCCGGCATGCACGTCGCGTCGTGATCGCGCGGGGTTGCGTGCAGCCATCGCTCGCGCCGAACATCGACACCGCGACGGCGCGCGTATTCGACCGTGCGGGCATTTCCGCGATCGCCGTCGATGGCGCCGGTTGCTGCGGCGCGCTGTCGTATCACCTGTCGGAACACGACGAAGCGCGTGCGCTCGCACGACGCAACATCGACGCGTGGTGGCCACACGTCGAACGCGGCGCCGAGGCGATCGTGATGACGGCGAGCGGCTGCGGCGTGATGTTGCGCGACTATGGTCACGTGCTGGACGGCGATCCCGCGTACGCTGCAAAAGCGGCGCGCATCGCCTCGATCGTCCGGGACCCGATCGAAATCGTCGCCGCCGAATGGCATCGGCTCGCAGAGCTCGTCGACGCTCGCCGTGCGGACGCGAGGCTCGCGTTTCATCCGCCCTGCACGCTGCAGCATGGCTTCAAGATTCATGGCGAAGTCGAGCGGGTTCTGTGCGACGCCGGCTACGCGCTGGTGCCCGTCGCCGACGCGCATTTGTGTTGCGGCTCGGCCGGCACCTATTCGATCCTGCAACCCGAGCTCGCAGGGAAGCTGAAAGCGAACAAGCTGCGCGCCTTGATGGCGCAGCGTCCGTCGATGATCGCGACGGCGAACATCGGCTGCCTGACGCACCTGCAATCCGGGACGGACGTGCCGATCCGGCACTGGATCGAACTGATCGATGTCGTCACGACCGGCCAGCCGGCGGCCACGGCAGGCGCGCGGATGCGTGGAAACGTGCCGGTGGCATGAGACACGGTGACTTCGCACCGCCGTTTCGCGCGGCTTATCCGGCGTTCCTCGCGATCCCGACGCGATGGATGGACAACGACACGTACGGCCACGTCAACAACGTCACGTACTACGCGTATTTCGACACGGTCGTGAACGAGCACCTCGTGCGCGCGGGCAATCTCGACATCCGCAACGGCGGTGCCATCGGCATCGTCGTCGAAACGGCGTGCCGGTTCCACAAACCGCTGTCGTTTCCCGAGACGGTCGACGCGGGCATGCGTGTCGTCCGCGTCGGTCATTCGTCGGTGACGTATGAAATCGGTCTGTTCCGCGCCGATGATGACGATGCTGCAGCAACGGGTCGCTTCGTCCACGTGTGGGTCGACCGCCAGCATCGCCGACCGATTGCCGTGCCCGCGACCGTTCGCGCGGCGCTGGTGCCGCTCGAGGTAGCGGGCTGAATGGCGACGGGCGCACGCGACGTTCTCGGCTTTGCGCCGATGACGGCCGCAACCCGTCCCGCCGCCGAGCGGCTGCTCGGTCGCTTTCTCGACGGCGACCCGCATTATCAGGCGTCGGCTGCAACCTACGGGGATGGCGGACGCCGCGCGTTAACGCAGGCGCTGGACCTGTTCCTGGCGCGTCCGGAGCTGGGCTTCGTCTGGCTTGCCACACGAGACGCGAAGGTCGTCGGCGCGTGCGTCGTCTGCCATGCGATCTCGACGTCGCGGGGGAGCCTCGTCGCGAAGCTCGATGACGTGACGGTCGACCCGGACCGGCAGCGGCAGGGGAACGGCGCCGCGATGCTTGCGGCGCTCGCGGAACACCTGCGCGCCCGCGGCTTCGGTCGGATCGACACCGCCTGTCATCGCGACAACCACGGTGCCTGGCGCTTCTACGAGCGCCTCGGCTATCGCCCGTTGCACGAGGAGCGCATCGCCTGCCTGCTGTGATCGCATCTTCACGAATCCGGCGGTGCCGGCTATTCCATCCAATCGATCGCCCTTCGATCACGAGCCCATCACCATGACCAAGCTGCTCTTCGCCCTCGGCCTCACGCTCTCGACGGGCGCTGTCGCCGTCGACGCCATCGCGCAATCCGCCGACCCGATTCCGATGCGCGAATTCTTCCGCAACCCTGAACGGGCGTTCTATCGCATTTCCGGGGACGGGCGCACGCTGTCGTTCATGCAGCCGTGGGAGCGGCGCATGAACATCTACGTGCAGCCGGTCGGCGGCAGGTCCGACCCGGTCCGCATCACGTCCGAAAAGGACCGCGACATACCGGACTATTTCTGGAAGGGCGGCGATCGCATCGTCTATACGAAAGACGTGGGCGGCGACGAGAACGACCATCTGCTGGTCGTCGATCGTCGGGGCGGCGTGCCGAAGGACGTCACGCCGTTTGCGGGCGTCAAGGTGCAGATCATCGACGCGCTGGTCGCGTTTCCGAATCGCATGCTGATCGGCATGAACCGGCGCGTAAAGGAAGTGTTCGACGCATACGAACTCGACCTCACGACCGGGAAACTGACGCTGGTCGCGGAGAATCCGGGGAACATCACCGACTGGGGCGCCGACCACGCCGGGCGCATCCGCTACGCGATCGCCACCGACGGCGTCAACCGCACGTACCTCTACCGCGCGAACGCGACGGCGCCGTTCAAGCCGGTGCTGACGACGACGTTTCGCGATCAGTTTGCCCCGCAATTCTTCACCGCGGACAACCGCAAGCTGTACGTGGCGTCGAACCTCGGACGCGACAAGATTGCGCTCGTTGTCGTCGATCCCGGGACGGCGAAGGAGGAGGCGGCCGTCTACGTGCGCGACGACGTCGACGTCGATGGTGCGACATGGTCCCATGCGCGCAAGCGCGCCGCGTACGTTCGCTACCAGACCTGGAAGAACGAGCGGCATTACCTCGATCCCGAGAGCGAGCGTCTGTTCGGCCGCCTCGAACAGCGCCTCGACGGTTACGAGGTGACGTTGCAGTCGTTGACGCAGGACGAAACGCGGATGATCGTGGCCGCTGCGAACGACCGCACGCCCGGCGCCCGGTATCTGTACGACCGAAAGGCGGATCGCCTGACGAAGCTCGGCGACGTCAAGCCGTGGCTGCCCGAGGCGAGGATGGCGGCGCAGAAACCGATCGTGTACACGACGCGTGACGGACTGACGATCCACGGTTACCTGACGCTACCGAACGACGTCGAGCCGAAAGGCTTGCCGATGATCGTGCATCCTCACGGCGGACCCTGGTTTCGCGATGGCTGGGGCTTCGATCCGGAAGTGCAATTCCTGGCCAGCCGCGGCTACGCGGTGCTGCAGATGAACTTCCGCGGTTCGGTCGGTTACGGACGCGATTTCTGGCAGGCATCGTTCAAGCAGTGGGGACTGAAGATGCAGGACGACGTCACCGACGGCGTGAGATGGGCCGTGAATGAGGGCATCGCCGATCCGAAGCGCGTCTGCATCTACGGCGCCAGCTACGGCGGTTACGCAACGCTCGCGGGTCTGACGCAGACGCCCGACCTTTACGCATGCGGCGTCGACTACGTCGGCGTCGCGAATCTCTTCACGTTCCTGAAAACGATTCCTCCCTACTGGAAGCCGTATCTCGAGATGATCCACGAAATGGTCGGGCATCCCGAGCGCGACAAGGCGCTGATGACGGCGAATTCCCCCGCGCTCAATGCCGACCGGATCAAGTCGCCGCTGCTGATCGCTCAGGGCGCGCGCGACCCGCGTGTCAACAAGGATGAATCAGACCAGATGGTGGCGGCGCTCAAGTCACGCGGGATCGACGTGCCGTACATCGTGAAGGACAACGAGGGCCACGGTTTTCGCAACGAGGAAAACCAGTTCGAGTTCTACGACGCGATGGAGAAGTTCCTCGACAAGCACATCGGCAAGTCGGCGAACTGACCGGAAGGATCAATGCAGGAGCGTATCGGCGCGCACCAGCACCTCCTCGGGGATGGTGACGCCGAGTGCCTTCGCTGCCGCGAGGTTCACGACGAGCTCGAACTTCGTTGGCAGTTCGACCGGCAAGTCCTTGGGCTTCGCCCCGTGCAGGATGCGGTCGACGTACGTCGCGGCGCGACGATGCATGTCCGCGTAATTCGGCCCGAACGACATCAACCCGCCCGCTTCGACGAGTTCGCGATACGCATACGCGGCGGGCAGCCGATTGCGTGCGGCGAACTCGGCGATGCGCGTGCGATTGTGCAGGAACACGCGGTCGGCGAGCATGACGAACGCGTCCGGCCGGTCGCGCAGCATCGCCGCGAACGCCGGATCGAGTTCCGCCGTCGTGCGTACGCCGACCGTCGACAGCTTGAGTCCGAGCGTAGTCGCCGCTGCACGCGCTTCTTTTTCCGCCTTCACGTGAAACGGATTCGCGGGATTCATCAGCAGCGCGACATGCGCGAGCTTCGGCACGACTTCGGTCAGCAGTTCCAGCCGCTTGCCCTCGAGATCGGGCGCGATCGACGTGAGCCCGGTACTGTTCCCGCCCGGCTGCGCGAGCGTCTTGACGAGACCGGTGCCGACCGGATCGCCGACCGCGACCATCACCAGCGGGATCGTCGGGGCGTTGCGCTGAACGGCGAGTGAAGCCGGCGTGCCGGCCGTCACGATGACGTCGGGATGCAGCGCCGCGAGTTCGCGCACCAGGCGCGGGAAGCGCTCGTAATCGCCTTCCGCCCAGCGATAGTCGATCACGATGTTGCGGCCCTCGACGTAGCCGAGCGCACGCAGTCCATCCCGAAACGGCCCGACGAGATTCGCTTCGAGCGCCGCGGTCGAATTGCCGAGAAAGGCGATCCTCCAGGATTGCGTCGCTTGCGCGCGAGGCTGCACCGGCAATGCGAGCGCGCCCAGTGCGAGCGCGATGACGACGCGGCGACGATCCTGCACGGTGACTCCTCCTGGCCGCGCGTAGCATGCGCCTGTTTCGTGCAATTTCCGAGCGCATGCGTGGAGGAGGACCGCTACGCGGGCGCAGCCGGCAGGATCACCCGGGCAATCGTGCCGCCGCCCGTGCGGGGAAGCAGATCGAAGCGGCCGCCGTGCAACCGGGCAATCCGGTCGACGATCGCGAGGCCGAGGCCGGCGCCGGCCGCGCCGTCTTCGCGCGCGCGCGCCTCGCCGGCCCGCATGAAGGGCTGCTTCAGCCGCTCGGCATCCGCCGCGGCGATGCCCGCACCGCGATCAGCGACGTCGACGACCACTTCGCGGTCGCGCACCCGGGTCGTGATCTCGAGCGGCGGCCGGCCGTAGGCGAGACCGTTGTCGATCAGGTTGTTGGCGACGCGGGACACGGCGGTCGGCTTGATGCGGACGAGCGCCGGTGGACCCGGCTGCAGCCGCACGTCGCGGCCCGCGCGTGCGTATCGGTCGACACAAAGCGCAAGCTCCCGGTTGATGTCGATCGGCGGCGTCGTCGCAGCCGCATCGTCGCGCGCAAAATCGAGGAATTGGTCGATGATGCGATCGATTTCCTCGATGTCCGCGACCATGCCGTCGCGCATCGCCTTGTCCGCGGGCTGCATTTCGATACCAAGCCGTAAGCGCGCGAGCGGCGTGCGCAGGTCATGCGAAACGCCAGCCAGCATCACCGCGCGATCGCGCTCTATCTGCCGCAGGTTCGCGATCATCGCGTTGAAGCCGCGATTCACGGCCGCAATCTCGGACGTACCCGACTCCGGCAGGGGCTTAGGCGTTTCGCCGCGGCCCACGCGTTCGACCGCCGAGCGCAGTTCGCGCAGCGGCCGCGCAAGGTAACGGGCGAACGCGAACGCCGCGAGCAGCACGACGACGATGATGGCGGCCGCGAGCGCGATGATCCGCGTCGGAATGTCCTCCTGCTGGCGAGGGGGCAACGGGAAGCCGACCCAGTAGCCCTCGTTGCCTGCCTGCATGTGCACGAACAACTGCCGCGATCGCGGCGCGATGCGCACGTCGGTACCTTCGCCAAGCCCCTCACGCAGGCGTTCCTGCAGGCTTTGCATCGCGGGGCCCACGGGTGCGATGCCGATGGTGGGCCGCTCGCTCTCCGCGACGATATTGACGCCGTACTCGCGACCAAGGCGCGCGAGCGTTTCTCGACGCGAAGGGCCGTCCACGCCTTCGAGCGACGCGCGCAGCGCCTTCATCTGCACGAGCTTGGTGTCATTGAACTGGTGCGCGAGCAGCGCGGCCCGATCGCGATTGAACAGCATGAACGTCGTCAACGCGACCAGGCCGACGACCGCCACCAGCAGAAGGATCAGGCGCCCGAAGAGCGAGCGCGGCCAGAGCGTCATGCGGCGTCGGCGGCGGTGGGCGTCACGCCGCTCGTGCCTTCGGGAACGTAGACGTAGCCGAAGCCCCACACCGTCTGGATGTACCGCGGCGCCGCCGGATCCGGTTCGACGAGCTTGCGCAAGCGCGAAACCTGCACGTCGATCGCGCGATCGAACACTTCGTGATCGCGACCGCGCGCGAGAAGCATCAGCTTTTCGCGTGCCAGCGGCTTGCGCGGATGCTGGACGAAGACCTTGATCAGCGAGAACTCCCCGGTCGTGAGCGTCTGCACGTCGCCGTCGCGCTCGAGCGTGCGCGCGGCGAGGTCGAGCGTATGCGCGCCGAACGGGATGCGTCCCTCGGTCGTCGGCGCTCCCGGCGTCGGCCGCTCGCCATGACGGCGCAGCACCGCGTGGATGCGCGCGACGAGTTCGCGCGGGTTGAAAGGCTTCGGCAGGTAATCGTCGGCACCCATTTCCAGGCCGACGATGCGATCGACGTCTTCACCCTTCGCCGTCAGCATGATGATCGGAACCGTTTCGCCTGCGCCGCGGAGGCGGCGGCAAATGGCGAGACCGTCTTCGCCCGGCAGCATCAGGTCGAGGACCAGCAGGTGAGGCGGATCGCGCTGGAGCCTGCGGTCGAGCTGCGACGCGTCGGGCAGCGCGGACACCTGGAAACCCTGTTCGGTCAGGTAGCGCGACAGCAGGTCGCGCAGCCGCACGTCGTCGTCGACGACGAGAATTCGTGGCGCCGTGGATTTGTGCATGCGGAATTAGAGCGGTCCCGCGCAGGAACGTCGGCCGGCGTCTGTAACCAATTGTATCGCCGGCGCAACGTGCGCAACCTCCCGTTGCAATTGAATTTGTACGGCGAAGGAACGCGCCCGGGACAATGGGGACCAACGATCGAGCCGCTCGCCGGAATGTTTCCGTGCCGAAGGCCGTTTCTTCACGACAAGGATCGATCATGAAACGTCTGGCATCAAGCCTGGCCGCCGCGGCCGCGGTTGCAGTCATCGGACTCAGCGGCGCGGCATTCGCGCAACCGCATCATGGGCATCGCGGCGGCCTGGGCGGCGGCGACGTCGTGATGGCAATCGCGCACCTGAAGTCGCAGTTGAACCTGAACACGTCGCAGCAAGTAATGTGGGACAACGCAGTTGCCGTGAGCAAGGCCGCGCACGAGAATGCTCGTGCGAGCCGGCAGGCCGTGCACGACGCGCTGAAAAGCGAGCTTGCGAAAGCGGAGCCCGACCTGGCCGCGGTCGCGGCGGCTGCCGACAATGCACGCGACGCAGGTGCGGCGGCGCATCGGCAGGTGCGCACCGCGTGGCTCAACCTCTACGGCACGTTCACGCCCGAGCAGAAAGGTGTGGTCAAGAACGCGCTGCAGCAACGGCTGTCGAGGATGGAGCAGTTCCGCGAAAGGATGAAGGAGCGTCGCGGCGGTTGATCGATTTCGGTCCGACTTCGGGGTCACCCCCACCCCGAGGTCACGACCCTTTTCGATCGTCGAGTAGCGCCGCCGCTGCATCGCGCAGCGCCGATCCGATCACCGGCTTCGGCAGCAACCCGAGCCCCGCGCTCCTTGCTTCGCGATCTGCTCGGGTACCGGTGTCGCCCGACACGAGGACCGCCGGGATTGTGCAGCCGAGTTCGTCACGCAGCCTGCGCACCGCGTCGGTGCCGGAACGTTCGTCGGCCAGTCGCAAAATCG
>DASSEA010000454.1:0-9904 GCA_035696805.1 Casimicrobiaceae bacterium | reverse complement strand
CGCGGATCGCTGCGGCTACTCCTCGGACGCGTGCTCGGGAAAGAGCCCGCAGCCGTGTCGATCGTCCGGGGCATTCGTGGCCGCCCGCAACTCGCCGGCATCCCGTCGCTGGATTTCAACGTGTCGCACACGGCGGCGGTCGCCATCATCGGCGTCGCGGAAGACGCTCGCATCGGCGTCGACGTCGAGGCGCGCAACCGTGGGATCAACCAGACTGGAATCGCCCGCAAGTTCCTCACGAACCGCGAACGTAATGAACTCGCGGCACTGGATGACGACGCGCAACGGCTGCGCGTCCTGACGCTTTGGACGTGCAAGGAAGCGATGAGCAAGGCGACCGGAGACGCGTTGTCCGCACCTTTTGGCCAAATCGACGTCGACGTTGCAATCGGCCGCACGCTGCGCGCAGGCCCCGGCGTCTACGACCTCGAGCGGTGGGAACTGCACGCCCCTCGCATTCCGCCCGAATACATTGCAACGGTGGCCCTCTGGCGTCCGCCTGCATGACACGCTGTGCGGACACCGCGCCTCGTCCGCTGTACCGGTTCTTATTCCACGCGCGGCATGCGTTCCCCTGCCTCGACGGCGAGCGGCAGCCTGTTCTCCGCAGGCGGCAACGGACACGACCAGCGGTCTTCGTACGCGCAGGATGGGTTGTAGGCAAAGTTGAAATCCAGCACGAATTCGGTCGCCGTTGCTCCGAGATCCGCGCCCTTGATGGTGTCGTACAGATAGCGTCCGCCGCCATACGTGGACGCACCGTTGGTCGCGTCGGCGAAGGGGAACCAGAGCCCGCCGCCGTACCCTTCGAACCAATACAGCGCGAGCACATTCGCGTGCCCGCACAGGACGAATTCGACGGTGGCGACCCGCGTACATCGCGTCACTCCATCGGCCGCGAGCGCGAGTTCGTAAGTCGACGGCCGCGCGTCCGTTCGCACGGTGCCGACGACGCGAAACGACGCGTCATAGCGGTACCACGCACTGCGCCAGGCGGCGCGACGCGCGACGGGTATCGGACTGTCGGGATGCCGACGGAAGAGCGCGTCGCGCGTTTCGCGAAAGACGCCCGCAGCGCGGGCCGGATCCTCCGCCGCCGTCGCGCGCACGTCGGCATACATTTCCGCGATGGTGCGCCGCCAATGCGCCAGCGTAAGCGGGCTCGCCGGCGTCGTCATGCACCGTGTCTCATCAGTCGCCCGCCGCATTGCCGACGCGCTCGGCGAGTATCGCCTGTGCCTTGAGCAACACCGGCCGATCGATCATCCTTCCGTCGAGCTGCACCGCCCGCCCGCTGGCCTGTTCGAACGCACCGACGACGCGCCGCGCCCAATCGACGTCTTCCGCGCTCGGCGCAAACGTGGCGTTCACGATATCGACCTGATTCGGATGAATGCAGGCCTTGCCGCCGAACCCGAGTTGCCGGCTGCGACAACAATCGCGGCGCAATAATTCCGCGTCGTCCAGCACTTGCGTGACGCCATCGACCGGCGCTGCGATGCTCGCGACGCGCGAAGCGATCACGAGGTGCGACCGCGCGTAGAGCAGATCGTCGTCGCTGATGCCGGTATCCGCCTGAAAATCGAGCGAGCCGAACAGCAATGCCTGTACGCCGCGTGCTTGGGCGATCGGCAGCGCATTCCAAAGTCCCTGCGCCGTTTCCACGAGCGGGAGGATAGGCGCACCCGGACAGGCGTCGGCAACGCGATTGACATCATCGACGCGCTCGGCCTTGGGCAGCAAAATCCCCGCGACGCCTGCTTGCGCACAAATCGCGACGTCGTCGTCGAACCATTCGGTGTCGACGGCGTTCACGCGGACGAACACCGGCCGGCCGGGTTGCAACCATCGGCGCAGCGATTCCCGCGCACTCGGCTTGTCGCCGGACGGAACCGCGTCTTCGAGATCGACGATCACGACATGCGCGCGCGTCGCGCACGCTTTGTCATAGCGGTCGGGGCGGTTGCCCGGGACGAACAGGTAGGATCGGCGCACTGCAACGGCCGCGACGGCCATGCTCATGGACGAACGCATGGTAGCGCGCGGCGCCCCGGTGCGTCGACGTTTAGCGTTCCGGACCGACGCCGATCGGAGGCGGAGCGAGATTCGCGATACGGCGGAACAGCGCTTCGTATTCGTCGCCGGCCTTCGCACCCAGCATCGGGTCCGAGTTGCCCGCGAAAGCATCATCGATTTCGTCCCAGTCGCCATCGGTCAGATGCTCACGGGCAAGAGGAAGAACATCGTCTTCCTCGGTGCGCATGTGACGCCAGTGAAACGCTGCATAGCTTTCCACCGCGGAAGCAAACGCATCGAAGCAGGTTGCACCACCGTGCTCGTAGCGTTTGAGCGCCAACTCGAGCTCGCGAATCTTCGTTTCGCCTGCCTGGTGTTCGGCGTGAAGCTGATCGAGCACCGAACCGGCGGCGGGATGGCGCAGTCGAAGCAGGCGGAACAGGTAGGTTTCTTCCTTCGGATGATGGAAGCGCTCCGGGAAGGCGTCGATGTAATAGACCATTGCGCCGAACAACGTGAAGTCCGGCGTCGCCTTGCCGTCCCTGATCGAGCGCATGAGGTACAGCATTCCATGCAGGACGGCCGCGAGCGATCGATGCTCGTCGAGAATGATCGCGATCGCCTTCATCCGGTTGCCGGCTGCGCCCGTGCGGCGCTCGCGAGGCTCCTGCGATGATTGCGGCGTATTCGTCGTGCGTTTTTCCATGGTTCACCGGATGCGGGATGTCGTCACATTACACTGTGCCGCGGTCGTGCAGGTCGGCGATCTTCAAAGGCGCAACAGCCGCGTTCGTGTCGTCCAATCACCGGAGTTTGCATGAAAACAGCAACACCGAAAAATCTCATCGTCGCCATTGGCCTGCTGGCCGGACTCCTCGCTGGCTGCGACCGCGCGCCGCCGCCGGCCGCGCCACCCGCAACTGCGCCTTCGGCGGGCGTAGCGCGATCGGCCGTCGGCACGTCGGAGGCGCCGCAGGACGATCCCTACGACGTCTCGAAAATGGACTTCAAGCCTGGCCCGTCCAGGCTCAGCAGCGAACGCCATACCGGCCCGTTTGCCGCCGGCAGCGCGCTCAGCATGGACGCCGCCGTGAAGCCGCTGGTACCCGACACCGTCAAGGAGGTTCGCCTCGACACGACGCACAAGATCATCGAGATCGCCCCCGGCGTGAAGTTCAGCGCCTGGACCTTCGGCGACCAGGTGCCCGGTCCCATCGTGCGTGCGCGGGTCGGCGACCGCGTCAAGTTCTCGATGACCAATCGCAGCGACGAGCACGCCCCTGGTCTGCAGGTGATGGCTGCGCCGATGATGCATTCGATGGACTTCCATTCGGCGATGGTGTCTCCGCAGGACAAATACCGATCGATCGCGCCGGGGCAGACGATCGATTTCGAGTTCACGCCGAACTATCCCGGCGTGTACATGTATCACTGCGGCACGCCGATGGTGCTCGAACACATCGCGTCAGGCATGTACGGCATGATGATCGTCGAGCCGCGTGGCGGCTATCCGACCAAGGTCGATCACGAATACGCTGTCATCCAAAGCGAGTTCTATACCAAACTCGATCCGCAGAAGCGCAAGGTCGACGGACAGCCGCTGTACGTGCTGGATGGCGAGCGCGTGCGGACGAAAGCGCCGACGTACACGGTGTTCAACGGCCGGTACAACGGCATGGTCGACAAGCCGCTCACCGCGAAGCCCGGCGAGCGCGTGCGGCTGTTCCTCCTGAACGTCGGACCTTCGAACACGTCGAGCTTTCATGTCGTGGGCACGATTTACGATCGCGTATGGCTCGAAGGCAATCCCGACAATCAGTTGCGCGGCTCGCAGACGGTACTGATGGGATCGAGCAACAGCGCGATCGTCGAGTTCGTCATTCCCGAAGCGGGCAGCTACGTGATGGTCGACCATCATTTCGCGAACGCGTCGCAGGGCGCGATCGGCCTGATCGCGGCCGGCGAATCGCCCGGCGGCGGCGAAAGCGAGCACCACAACATTCCGGCAACTTCGGCGCCGACCGATCCGGTCGCGGTCAAGGGCAAGCTCGCCTTCGAATCGAAGTGCCTCGCATGTCATTCGATCGCGGGCGGGGACAAGCTGGGTCCGGACATCTATGGGGTGTCCAGGCGCCGTTCCGACGCGTGGCTCACGCGCTGGCTGAAGTCGCCCGACGGGATGCTGAAGACCGACGCGGATGCCAAGGCGCTGCTCGACAAGTACAAGGTGCCGATGCCCGACCAGAACCTGTCCGACCCGGAGATCCGTGAATTCATCGCCTATTTCAAGTGGGCGGATGCGAACCTTCAGCCCAAGGGCGAACAGCAGCCGCAGGCATCGTCTCCAGGCACGGCGTTGCCCCCCAACCAGACGCTTTCCGGCTCGCCGAGTGAGGTCAACGTGCCACAATCGCCCCGCAGCCTCACCGACGTCGCCCCCGCACCCGGTCCTGCCCGTGCGACGACGAAAGGAAAATGACGATGCCACGCGATACCGTGTCATTGCTGGCCGCGGCCCTTACGCTGACGCTGGCGCCGACGGCCGGCTGGGCGTGCGGCGTGTGCATCGAGGACAAGGTGGCGGCTACGTACGATCACGCCGTCGTGAAGCGGGCAACGGCAAATCGTCAGCAGGTCGTCTTCGTCGCGATCGAAGGTCCGGTCGTCGCCAACGCACTTCGCAACCTGGTCCTGCGCACGAAAGTCGCGGGCGTCGTGCCGGGCACGTTGCGCACATCGACGGAACCGCCTGCATTCTCGTTCGTACTCGATGACAAGGTCGAACCGGCGAACGCCGTCGCCGCTTTCAGCAAGGCGATCGGCGATTCGCGTGCTCACCTTTCCCTGGTGCGCGTCGTGCGCGACGGGAGGATGCTCGAGCCTTAGCGGGCAGCTATGATGGCGGGGCTCATGCCCCCGAAGCGCACGCAGGTGGCGATCATCGGCGCCGGCCCCTCCGGCCTGCTGCTCGGCCAACTGCTGCACAACGCCGGCATCGACAATGTCATTCTCGAGCGTCGCAGCGGTGACTATGTGCTGAGCCGCATCCGCGCCGGCGTGCTCGAGCAGACGACGGCCGACCTGCTCGACGAAGCCGGCGTCGGTGCGCGGATGCGTCGCGAAGGCCTAGTGCACGATGGCATCGAGCTGTCGTTCGGTGGTGCGCGCCATCGCATCGACCTCCATGGGCTCACCGGCGGCAAGCAGGTGGTGATCTATGGGCAGACCGAGGTCACGCACGACCTGATGGACGCGCGGCGCACGTTCGGCGGCTTCACCGCGTACGAAGCCGCCGACGTTCGACCGCACGATTTCGATACGGCAACGCCATCGATCACGTGGCGACAGGATGGAGCCACGCACGAACTCGCGTGCGAGTTCATCGCCGGCTGCGACGGCTATCACGGCATCAGTCGCGCGTGCGTGCCCGAGTCCGGCATCGCGAGCTACGAGCGCGTGTATCCGTTCGGCTGGCTCGGCATCCTTGCCGATACGCCCCCCGTGTCGCACGAACTCATCTATTCGAATCACGAACGCGGCTTCGCACTCTGTTCGATGCGCTCACCGACGCGCACGCGGTACTACGTGCAATGCTCGCTCGACGATCGCATCGAGCAATGGACCGACGACGCGTTCTGGGATGAGTTACGCAAACGCCTCGACGATGCGGCGGCAGAATCGATCGTCACCGGGCCGTCGCTCGAGAAGAGCATCGCGCCGTTACGCAGTTTCGTCGCTGAGCCGATGCGCTTCGGCCGGCTGTTCCTTGCCGGCGACGCGGCGCACATCGTGCCGCCGACCGGTGCCAAGGGCCTGAACCTCGCTGCATCGGACGTGCGCTTTCTCTCACGCGCGCTGGTCGAGCATTTCAGAGAAGGCAGCGACGCCGGGATCGACCACTATTCCGACACGTGCCTGCGCCGCATCTGGAAGGCCGAGCGGTTCTCGTGGTGGTTCACATCGCTCACGCATCTGTTTCCCGACACCGGTGCGATCGGCCGCAAGCTGCAACGCGCCGAACTCGACTATCTGGTCGGCTCCAAAGCGGCAGCGACCGCGATGGCGGAAAACTACGTCGGGCTGCCCTTCGAGGATGCGACCTACAATTCGCCGTTTGCGTGACCCGCAGCACCCCAACCAGGAGGAAACCATGAAGCGAGCATTCTGGCCGGCGGTCGTGCTTGGCCTTTGCCTCAGCGCGTCGACGATGGCGCAGCAGGGCCCGGTGCCAATCTACGGGCTGGTCGAGCTGTCCGGCACCGGCACGACGTCGGGCACGAACTTCGACAACGGCGTGAAACTCGCCGTCAAGGAGATCAACGCGAGCGGCGGCATCCTCGGCCGCAAGGTCGAATACACATCGCTCGACACGCAATCGCAACCGCAGGTGGCGAAGGCGCTCGCCCAGAAGGCGATCGACCAGGGCGCCTACGTCGTCATGGGTCCGGTGTTCTCGGGCTCGATCCTCGTCAGCATGGCCGAAACGCGTCGCGCCGAAGTGCCGAACTTCACCGGCGGTGAAGCGGCCGCGATCACGCAACAGGGCAATCCCTATATCTTCCGCACGTCGTTCACGCAGACGACGGCCATGCCGAAGGTGGCGCGCTATCTGAAGGATACGGTGAAGGCGAAGAACGTCGCGATCATCTGGGTCAACAACGACTTCGGCAAGGGCGGTCTCGACACGATGCGCAAGGCGCTCGATGCGCAAGGCATCAAGGTGGCCGGGGAAATCTCGACCGACCCCGGCCAGCTCGATTTTTCGGGCGCGGTGCTGAAAGCCAAGCAGACGAATGCCGATGCGCTGTTCGTGTACACGAACGAAGAGGAAGCCGCGCGCGCATTGCGCGAATTGCGCAAACAGGGCTACGACAAGCCGATCGTCGGTGAAACGGTGCTCACGAGCCAGAAGGTGATCGAGCTGGCGGGCGATGCCGCGAACGGTGCGACCGCCCACGTCGGGCTGACGGCCGACGCACCGCAGGCGCCGATCAAGGCGTTCAACGAGAAGTTCCAGAAGGAATACAACACGAAGTCCGATCACAACGGCCTCAAGGGCTACAGCGCGATGTATGTCGTGAAAGCCGTGACGGAAAAGATCGGCAAGTTCGACCAGAAGGCGTTTGCCAAGGCGATGCATGGCATGCATCTCACGGCGAAGGAATACCCGGGTGTCCTGCTCGACGTCACGTTCGACCAGAACGGCGATCTCGATCGCGAGAGCTTCATGACGACGGTCGTCAATGGCAAGCAGCAGGTGACGGCGACGCTGCCGGCGGCGTCGAGCAAATAGCGTTCGGTGGATGGCGAAGGGGTTTCCCCGTCCGCGGGAAGCCCCTACGCCGTCGCGGTCGGCGGCGAATCGCCCTGCAACAGCGCGACGCCCATTGCGGCGAGCGCGTCGTCTTCCTCATCGGAAAGACCACTGACTGCGACGGCGCCGGCGACGACGCCACCGATGCGCACGGGCAGCCCTCCACCGAAGCCCACGTAGCGCGGATCGCCGTAGAACGCGACCTCCGTGCCCTTGGCGCGCAACGTTTCGCCGAGCACGCGCGTCGGCCGCGCGAGCCGTGCCGCCGTGTAGGCCTTGTTCACCGCGAGCGGTCCGGAACTCAGCAGCGCGCCGTCGCAGCGCACGAACGCGATCAACTCGCCGTGCGTATCCGCGACGGCAATCGCTGCCGTCTTGCCGCGCGCTTCGACCGCTCGTCGAATCGCCTCGACCGCTGCGAGCGCCGCAGCGTGTCCGAGCAGCGGCACCGACCGAATCACAGCGTCGCGAACTTCGAATCCTTGAGCGACGCGGCGTATCCGTCGATCACTTCATTGACCTTGCCCCAGCTCTTCAGCTGCTTCATGTCCGCGAGCCAGCGCTTCACGTTCGGATACTCCGCATAATCGCAGCGCACCGTCTCGCCCAGCGCGACGAACGGCGCACCGAAGTAGTCGGCAATCGTCAGGTCGCTGCCGCACAGGTATCGATTGCCGGCCAGCAGGTGCCGGTCCAGCACGTCGAGCCACGCCTTCGAACGCTCGCGCGCCCATGCGAGCGTCGCCTCTTGCGCCTCCTTCGTCGGACGCTTGTGCGTCGGCAGGATCTGCGGATACACGAAGCCGTACGCGAGATCGCGACACACCTGCGTGTTGATCCAATCCATCCGCTCGTTGACGCGAGCACGCGCCTTAAGATCGGTTGGATAGGTCGACGACTGTTGCTTGTCCGCGAGGTATTTCAGGATCGCCGAGCTTTCGGTCAGGCGAAAATCGCCGTCGTCCAGCACCGGCACGAGGCGACTCGGATTGATCGTTGCGTACGCGTCCTTGTAGTGCTCGCCGGCAAACAGATCGACGACCTTGAAGTCGATGTCCGTGCCCTCTTCGGCTGCGAACAGCATGATCGGCCGGCTGGTGGTCGACGCCGGGTGATAGTAGAGCTTCATGATGCCTCCGGTTCAGCCGCCGGTGCGAGGTTCGCTTGCAGGCGGCGAATGAGAACGTCGATCAGATCCCTGCCGTCCGACGATTTCAGGCGGTGCTTGCTCAACGCTTGCACGAGATCCGGCTTGGCGATCGACGAATAGTCGGCGCGAATGAGGATACCGGCGATCGCGCGCTGGACGTCGATCGAGCGGGTCGCCGGAAACAGTCGCGTCAGGACCTCCAGGCTTTCGTGGTCGGCGACTTGGTGTCGCGCAAGCGTGTCGAGCGCGCGCACCTGGGCTTCCGCATTCTTCATGCGCGCAATGGCGACAGCGACGACGCGCAGCTCGCGGACATCGACGATCGGTCGATGTCGCAAATAGACCTGGGCGATCGCGACCTCAGCAGCACTCGCGCTCGACAGTGCCTTGAGCACGCGTGCATGCGCAAGCGGATTCCCCAGGCATGCGAAGAGTCCCGCGCTGCCGACATTGTTGAGGCGTGCCGCAGTGAGTTTGACACCCTGGAGCGCATCGTCGAGCGCATGGTCCGCGTTCAGCGTGCAGACGAGGTCGATGTCCTCGTCACCGACGTCGCTGCGATCGAGCCTGCTCTCGATCATGCGGACCAACTCGGCGTGCTTTTCGTCGGCGGTGAGCCATCCGAGCCGTGCCGCCAGACGGATCATCCGTGCGCGCACGGCCGGATGATCGGCGTCGCGCACGAATTCGAGGTAGCGATCACGCGCGGGGCGGTCGTCGGTGATCGCCTCGAGGGCTTTCGCGACGGCCGGCGATTCGCGGACGCTGATCGCAACGGCCGCGGCGTATTTCTCCAGGTGGTCGAGGAACATCCGCACTTCGGCCATGTCCCGGCCGAGCAGCTGATGAACGAACGCGAGCTTCTGCTCGGTGGAGAGACGATCGTCCGCGAACCGGCAGACGTCGCTGCGATAGCCGGCTTGCGCGTCCCGATCGGTCGCGCCTGCCGTCACCGTCATCGACACCGGCGCGAACAGCGACAACAGCTTTCCGCTCACGCGACCGCTCGCGACCTCTGCGGCACCACCCACCTGGAAATAGCGCTCAAGCACCGGGCCCGCCGATCGCCCGAGCGGCGCCTTCGAGGAAAAGCCGTAGATCACCGGCACGTCCTTGAAGATCTGCCGCATGCGGTCCCGATTGCTTCCGGCGTGCCGCTCGTTCAGAACCTGCGCGAGGCGTTCGGCGTCCGCAGGCGAATGACCCGACCGGATCAGGCTGCGAACCGCCTCGGCCGATACGCTCTTCAGCGCATCGGCGTTGAGCGTGTTGCAGCCGAACAGGTAGACCTCCTTCAGCTGCGAGAAAAGGCCCGGGCAGGAATCGCTGCACGACGCGCGCTCCATCTCATCGACGGGCAGCGATTCGCGAGCGTCGACGCGATCCGAATAGAACTCATCGCCGCCGTCGAAGTGTCCGGAGAT
>DASSEA010000453.1:0-4776 GCA_035696805.1 Casimicrobiaceae bacterium | reverse complement strand
CGATATCGCGGCACGGCGCGCACGGCAGGCACGGACGTGCTGTGGAGTCACGCGGTGTCGCTCGGCGAAACGCGCGCGATCGCACCACTCGTCGAGCGCCTGCTGCGCGAAGCGCCGCAGCGTTCGATCCTGCTGACGCATATGACGGCGACGGGCCGCGAAGCGGGTCGTGCGCTGTTCGGCAACCGCGTCGTGCAGGCGTGGCTGCCCTACGACTTTCCGTTCGCGGTGCGTCGCTTTTTTGCGCAGTTCCGGCCGCGCGCCGGACTGCTCGTCGAAACGGAGCTGTGGCCCAATCTGACGGCCGAGGCGGCGCGGCAGGGCGTGCCGCTGCTGCTCGTCAATGCGCGGCTCTCCGAACGCTCGGCACAAGGCTATCGGCGCATCGCGTCACTGTCGCGCCCGCTGTTCCGCGCGCTCGCGGGCGTCGCCGCCCAGTCGAATGCGGATGCCAGCCGCTTGCGCGAGCTCGGCGCGCGCGAGGTGACCGTCACCGGCAACCTGAAGTTCGACGTCGCGATACCTGCAGAACAGCGCCTGCGCGCCGCCGAACTTCGCGAGCGCTTCGGCGCGAACCGCCCGGTGCTCGTGCTCGCGTCGACCCGCGACGGCGAGGAAGCGCTGCTGCTCGACGCGCTGGCGCGTGCGACCGCTTTGCCGGCGACCACGCTGATCGTCATCGTGCCGCGACATCCGCAACGCTTCGATGCCGTCGCAGCTATCCTGACGGAACGGCGACTGCCCTTCGTTCGTCGCTCGTCGCAGAGCAAGGTGCGGGTGGACTGCCGGGTCGTGCTCGGCGATTCGCTCGGCGAACTGCTCGCGTACTACGTCGCCGCGGACGTCGCCTTCGTTGCGGGAAGCCTGCTGCCGCTCGGCGGACAGAACCTGATCGAGCCGATCGCCGCGGGCGTCGCCACCTTGATCGGGCCGCACACGTTCAATTTCGCGCAGGCGAGCAGCGATGCCGTCGCGGCAAAAGCGGCGTTGCGGGTTCGCGATGCCGACGACGTGTTCGCGAGCGCTGCTCGGTTGCTGGTCGACGACGCTGCGCGCAGGGAACTCGTCGCGAACGCGCAGTCGTTCATCGCTGCGCACCGCGGCGCAACCGAGCGGCTGGCGCAATGGCTTGCGCCGCGGATCTCGATCAGCCGCGAAGCCGTCGATTGACGTCGGCAAGGTCCTGCTCGTCGAGCGAGCCGACGGCGGCCTTGAGCCGAAGGATGCCAAGCAGGTAGTTGAAATACGCCTGCGCGAGATCGCGCCGCGTCTGGAACACATTCTGTTGCGTGTTCAGCACGTCGAGATTGGTCCGCACGCCGACCTCCTGCCCGGTCTTGTTCGACTCGTAAGCGGTCTGCGCGGACACGAGCGCCTGCTCGAACGCCTTGACCGACGCGGCCGCGCTGTTGACGCCGGAAAAGCCCGTCTGTGCGCTGAACAGCGCGTTGCGGCGGGCCACTTCGAGGTTTTGCCGCGCGTTCTCCTGCAGCGCGAGCGCTTCGCGCACCCTCGAATCGATCAGTCCGCCCTGATAGAGAGGAACCGTGAGCGCTAGCCCGATCGCCGCCTGCCGCTGGTCGTTGAACGCGCTGGCGTTGACCGAGCCGCTCCCCGCCTGCGCATTGGCGCTCGCGACGAGGTCGAGCGTCGGCAGCCGGCCCGCGCGCTGGCGCTCGATTTCGAGCGTCGCGATGTCGGCGTTGTAGCGTGCGATCCGCACGTTCAGGTTGTCGGTGAGCGCGCGATCCACCCAGGCATCGAGCGAGTTGGGCGACGGCGGCGTGGGTTCGAAACCCGGGCCGAGGCGCTTCAGATCCTGCGGAAAGCGACCGATGATCGCGCGCAGCGCCGTGCGCTTGTTCTCGAGATCGTTGCGCGCGTTGATCTCCTGCGCGACGATCGAGTCGTACTTCGCCTGCGCTTCGTTCGTGTCGGTGATCGTCGCGACCCCGACCTCGAAATTGCGCTTCGCCTGCGCGAGCTGCTCCGACACCGCAGCTTTCTGGCTTTCGGTGACCTCGACGGTGAACTGCGCGAGCAGCACGTCGAAGTAGGCGGTCGCCACGCGCAGGATCAGGTCCTGCCGTGCGGACGCGAGCGTGAAATCGGCCTGTTCGACCTGCTGTACCGCCTGGCTGTACGCCACCTGGTTCGCGTAGCGATAGAGCGGTTGCGACGCCGATACGGTCAGACCGCCGAGCGCAAACCCGCGATTGACGGTCACGCGCGGGTCGGTGTCGACGTTCGTGCCGAAGTAGTTGGCATTCGTGCTCGCAGAGAGGCTGACGTTCGGCAACAATCCGGCGCGGGCTTGCGGAACGCGCTCCTGCGTCGCCTCCCAGTTGGCGCGCGCGGCGGCGAGCGCCGGATCGTTCTGCAGCGCCTCGTGGTAGATCTGCAGCAGGTCCTCCGCAGCGACGCGCTCCGGAGCGCCCAACGCGAGAACGGCGGTCAGGACGACGACGCAAAGCGGACGGGTCATGGGCATGGAGTTCGTAGCGCGCGCCAGCCGGCGCAGACGGGTGGCATCACGCGGCGCCCGCGCGGAGGCGTGCACGCGTCCCTTCTAGAATTCGAACCGCGCCGGCGCCAGCGCGTTTTGCAGCGGCGCAATCACCGTTTCGAACAGATCGAGCGACGTACGCGCACCGGGCGCGTCGGCGCGAACGAGGCGCGCGGTCATCGCGGGTTGCTCGCCGATGACGGCGAACACCCGGCCGCCCGCGGTCAACTGCTCGAAAAAGCGGTCGGGCAGGAGCGGCGTCGAACCGGTCAGGACGATCACATCGTAGCTGTCGTTGTCAAAGCCACGCGCGCCGTCGCCGACTTCGACGCGCGCGTTGGCGAAGCCGAAGCGCGCCAGTCTCGTGCGTGCGTCGCCGGCCATGGCCGCGTCGATCTCGACGCTCGTGACATCCGCCGCCTCGCTGGCAAGCAGCGCGGTCAGGTAACCGCTGCCCGTGCCGATCTCCAGGACGCGATCGTTGGGGCGGAGCATCAGCTCCTGGACGACGCGCGCCTCCATCTTCGGCGTCCACATCCGCGCGCCGTTCGGGAGTGGCAATTCGACGTCCGCGAACGCAAGCGAGCGGTACTGCGGCAGCACGAAGTCTTCGCGCTTCACCGCGAACAGGAGGTCGAGCACGCGCTGGTCGAGCACGTCCCATGGCCGGATCTGCTGCTCGACCATGTTGTGCCGCGCCTGCTCGTAATCGAAGGGCGTCATCGGGATGAGAGTGGAACCTGCCAACACGCGAAGCGGACGTTGCGCAGCGCGACGCTGGACGTCGTTTTCCACGCGCGGTGCGGGCCGCGATTATAGCAATGCAGCCACCACGCTCCCGTTGGGATGCCTGACCGATCAGGGTCGGATTCAATCGAGCGTCTGCCGGTAACGCCAACGCGCGAGCGCGACGACCGCGACCATGAACACCGCGATCGGCCACGTGTGCGGCGCGACCTGGTCGAGGCCGTTGCCCTTCAGCAGCACGCCGCGCACGATGCGCAGGAAATGCGTGGCCGGGAACGCCTCGCCCAGCCATTGTGCCCACTGCGGCATCCCTCGAAACGGGAACATGAAGCCCGACAGCAGCATCGTGGGCAGGAAAAAGAAGAACGTCATCTGCATCGCCTGCAACTGGTTCGCGGCGAGCGTCGATATCGCGTAGCCGAGCCCGAGCAGCGCCGCGATGTACAGCATCATCGTCAGGCCGAGCAGTCCAAGGCTGCCGACCATCGGCACGCCGAACAGGAGCTTTGCCGCTGCGAGGATCAGCGCCGACTGGATGATGCCGACGACGATGTACGGCGCGATCTTGCCGCTCATAAGCTCGAGCGGGAGCACCGGCGTTGCGAGGAGCCCTTCGTACGTGCCGCGCTCGCGTTCGCGCGTGATCGCGAACGCCGTCATCATCACCATCGTCATCTGCAGGATCACGGCGAGGAGCCCGGGCACGATGTTGTATTGCGTGATCCCCTCGGGGTTGTAGCGCCGCTGCACGTCGAGCGAGAACGGTGCCGGGCCCGGCGCGAGACGCGCAAGCGAGCCGGTCAGGTCGTGCGTGAGCGCCATCGTGCCGGTCTGTGCGAGCGCCGCGAGCGCGTTGCCGGTTGCGGAGGGATCGGTCGCGTCCGCGGCGACCATCACCGAAGGTCGTTCGCCGCGCAGGAGCTCGCGTGAAAATCCGGCGGGGAATACGACGGCGAACTGAATGTCGCCGCGCGCGAGCATTTCATCGGCGGCGCGGACGCCGGGCGCGGCAGGCACGATGTCGAAATAACCGGTGTTGGCGAGGCTTTGCACGATGCTTCGCGTGAACTCGCTGCGGTCGTAATCGACGACGGCGGTCGGCAACGCCTTGGGATCGGTGTTGATGACGAAGCCGAACAGCAGCACCTGCGCAATCGGTATGCCGACGATCATCGCGAACGTCAATCGGTCCCGCCGCATCTGCACGAATTCCTTGAGCGCGATCGCGTACGCGCGCGCGAGCGAGAAGCGCCGCGACGCGGCGTCGCGCCTAGTGGGCGCCATCGCTCCCCGCACCCTGCATCAGGTTGACGAACACGTCCTCGAGCGACGTCGCCGCCGCGTCGACCGTGAACCCGGCCCTCGCCCGCACCGGTGCGAGCGCTGCTTCGAGCGCCTCGGCGTTGCGCCCGGAAACGCGCAGCGTCGTGCCGAACGGGATGACGGTGTCGACACCCGGCGTGCCCGACAACTCGCGTGCAAGCAGCGCCAGCGCGCGCTCGTCGCCGCTGCTGCGCAATGCG
>DASSEA010000452.1:0-5459 GCA_035696805.1 Casimicrobiaceae bacterium | reverse complement strand
ACATCGAAGTTCTCCGTTCGAAACGGGATTCACGCGCGCCCGGTTACCGGAATCGCTGCACCGTTGATCGTGATCGCCGCAGGCGAGGCAAGAAATACGATCGCCTGCGCGAGATCAGCCGGGGCCACCCACGCGCCGGGGTCCGCATCGGGCATCGCGGCGCGGTTCTGCGGCGTGTCGAGCGTCGAGGGCAGCACGCAATTGACGCGGATGTTGCGCGCACCGAGCTCGGCGGCCATCGACTCCGTCAGGCGCAGGACCACGGCCTTGGACGCGCAGTACGCGCCCATGTTCCCGACGCCCTTCTGCGCGGCCAGCGCCGCCACGTTGACGATCGATCCCTGCCTGGCCGCCAGCATCACGGGCACGACGACCCGCACCATGTTGACGGCGCTCCGCACGTTGACCGCGTAGAGGGCATCGAACATTGCATCCGTCGTCTCGTGCACCGGTACCCCCATCCGGAAACCACCGGCAAGGTTGCAGAGGGTGTCGATGCGTCCGAAGCGTGCGAGCGCCTGCGCGACGATCGCCGCCGCGTCGTCTTGCCGCGTGAGGTCGGCTGCGACGAACGACCGCCGGGCGTCCTCCTGCCCGAATCGGCGCGCGAGCCCCTCGACACTGCGCGCGACGAGCACGACGTTGGCGCCGCGATCGAGAAACGCGCCCGCTACGGCGCCGCCAAGGTTGCCGGTCGCGCCGGTGACGATGATCGTGTTGCCCGCGACATCCATGCCGCATCCTCCTCCCGCCCCGATAATTTTGCTATCTTCACGAATCTCCCACGTCCGGTCGCCAGCAGCACGAACCGCCACCATCATGAATGCTCTGCTCGCCCCTCGTCGCGCTGATGCGCTCGGCGTTCATTCGCTCGACCATTTCGCGTTCAGCGTCCCGGACATCGCCGACGCGCAACGGTTCTACCAGGCCTTTGGCCTCGACGTCCGGCGGGACGGCGATCGCCTCGAACTGCGCACTGCCGGCAACCCCCACCGGTGGGCTATCGTCGTCGGCAACGGTGCACCGAAGCGCCTGCAATACCTGTCGTTCAGCGCCTACGACGACGACTACGATGCGCTCGTGCGCCGCGTCGCCGGTCGCGGCGCGTGCGAACCGCACGCGCTATCGGACGGCCGCGGTACGTGGGTTCGCGACCCGGACGGTACGCCCGTGCAGGTGATCGCCGGTCCCAAGGTGTCGTCGTCGGGCAAAGTGCCGAGCACACCGGCGGCGGCGGTGCCCGGCAAGGGCGCCGCGCCGAACCGCAGCACGGCGCAACCGGTGCGGCCGCGCCGCCTCTCGCACGTGTTGCTGTTCACGCCGGACGTCGCGCGGCAGGTCGCGTTCTATCGCGAGACGCTCGGCCTGCGCCTGTCGGACCAGTCCGGCGACATCATCGCGTTCCTGCACGGTCCGCATGCAAGCGACCATCACATGCTTGCGTTCGCGAAATCCGATGCGCGCGGGTTGCATCATTCGAGCTGGGATGTCGCGAGTTTCGACGACGTCGGTTACGGCGCCGAGCTGATGAGGACACAGGGCTACGGCAAAGGCTGGGGTGTTGGCCGGCACGTCCTCGGCTCCAATTATTTCTATTACGTTCAGGACCCGTGGGGAAGCTGGGCCGAATACTCGTACGACATCGACTTCGTGCCGCACGACGTCGACTGGCATGCGGGCGATCATCCGCCCGAGGACTCGTTCTACATCTGGGGGCCGACGGTCCCCGATGATTTCATCGTCAACCGCGAGCAGGCCGCGAGCGCCTGAATGTTCACCCCGGAAAGCGAAACGACCTCATGCGCCTCGTAGCGTTCGAGCGTGGCGGCGGCCAGCCCGGCCTTGGGCTGCGCGTCGGCGACGAGATCGTGGACCTGACGGCGCTGGGGTTGCCTGCGACGCTCCCGGAATGGTTGCACCACGGTGCCGAGGGCATGACGAGCGCCCGCAGCGCCGCGTCGCGCGCGAAAACGCGCCTGCCGCTTGCCGCGATCAAGTATCTGCCGCCCGTCGTCGCGCCGCCGAAGGCCATCGCCGTCGGACTGAATTACGTGGACCACGCCGCGGAATCGCCTTACAAGGACGCGCCGAAATATCCGGTGCTGTTCCATCGCTTCCCGCAGTCGTGGGTTGCCCATGGCGAGCCGCTGGTGCGGCCGCACGTTTCGCAGCAGTTCGACTACGAGGGCGAGATGGTGGTCGTGATCGGCAAGGCGGGTCGCTACATCGCGAAGGAGCGCGCGCTCGATCACGTCGCCGGCTACTCGATTTTCAACGACGGATCGATTCGCGACTACCAGTTCAAGTCCACGCAGTGGATGATGGGCAAGAACTTCGATGCGACTGGCTCCTTCGGGCCCGAATTCGTGACGGCCGATGAGCTGCCGCCCGGCGCCGCGGGCCTGCAGCTCCATACGCGCCTCAACGGCGACGTGCTGCAGAATGCCAACACGCGCGACATGATCTTCGACGTGCCGACGCTCGTGCACGTGTGCTCGGAGGCCATGACGCTGCTGCCCGGCGACATCATCATCAGCGGAACGCCATCGGGTGTCGGATTTGCGCGCAAGCCGCCGATCTGGATGAAACCCGGCGACGTCTGCGAAGTCGACATCGAAGGCATCGGAACGTTGCGTAACGGCGTCGTCGACGAACGCCGCTGAATCATTCCACTCCAGGGAGGAGCTTTCGCATGGCACAAGACCGCCGCACGATCTTTCGCATCGCCCTTGCCGGTTGCATCGCGCTCGCCGGCGTGCCGAGTGCGTTCGCGCAGGGCGCGCAACCGCCGATTCGCATCGGCAGCACGCTCGCCCTGACCGGACCCCTCGCGACCACGAGCCTCGTGCACAAGGTCGTCGGCGAGATCTACGTCGAGCAGCTCAACAAGCGCGGCGGCCTGCTCGGGCGGCGGGTCGAATGGATCGTCAGGGACGACCAGTCGAAGCCCGACCTCGCGCGCACGCTTTACGAACAGCTGATCACGTCGGACAAGGTCGACCTGCTGATGGGCCCGTACGCAACCGGCGCCATCCTGTCGGCGATGGGCGTTGCGCAACGCTACAACAAGGTGCTCGTCCACCATACGTTCGGCATTCCGTCGATGGCCAAGTACGACATGCACTTTCCGGCGTGGTCGCTTGGACCCGAGCCCGCCACGACGGTCCCGACGACGGTCTTCAACGCGCTCGCGGCTTCGCCGAAACCGCCTAAGACGATCGCGGTCGTGACGAGCAAGTTCCCGTCGGTGCACTTCATGTCGCTTGGTGCGCGCGACGTCGCGAAGAAGCGCGGACTTTCCGAAGTGCTGTTCCTCGAATGGGATTTCGGCAACCTCGACTACGGCCCGATCGCAGCGCGGATCAAGGACGCCAAGCCCGACTTCCTCTGGGTGGGCGCGATCGGCCTCGAAGGCAACCAGCTGCTCGAAGCGCTGAACAAGATCGACTACACGCCGCAGGAGCACTTCTACATGTACCCGGCGCCCGGCCCGATGTCGAAATCGCCGCTCGCAAAGAACGCATTGTCGATGACGGTGTTCGAGGAGCACCCACCGTTCACGAGCGCAGCGGGCGCCGCCGAATTCATCAACCTGTATCACGAGCGTGCGGCGAAAGCCGGCATTCCGGATACCAACGTCGAAGTGCAGGCCGCCGCGTCGTACACGGCGTGGCAGATCCTCGAAGCAGGCGTCAAGGGCGCCGGAAGCCTGGACGACAAGGCGATCGCCGCGTACCTGAAGAAGAACCGCATCGACACGATCCAGGGCAAGCTGCGTTTCGACGGCCCGAGCAATTACGGCGATGACCTGATGCGTGTCAAGCAGGTGCAGAACGGCCGCTGGGTCACCGTCTATCCGAAGGAGTACGCGGCGCCGGGTGCGAGTCTGCTGGTGCAATAGCGCCGGCAAGCGACGAGCGGAGACGGTGGCATTTCCGAGCGCGACGCTGCTTGCGCAGTCGGCGCTGTCGGGCGTCTTCATCGGCAGCCTCTACGGCCTCCTCGGCCTGGGGCTCGGGCTGTCATGGGGCCTGCTGCACATCATCAACCTCGCGCACTTCGCGTTCGCGTTCCTCGCGGCGTACCTGTGTTATCAGCTCGCGACCGTCGGCGGCATGGACCCGCTCGCCACGCTCGCGCTGATCGTGCCGCTGTTCTTCGCGCTCGGCGTCGCCGTGCAATGGCTGCTCGCGCGCTTCTCGGTCTCGCCGCTCAATTCGCTGCTCGCGACGTTTGGCCTGACGGCGATCATCGAAGCCGGCATTCAAGGCTACTGGACCGCCGACTTTCGCAAGCTCGAATCGACGTATGCGGGTGAAAAGTTCCGCATCGGTGCGATGTACGTACCGGTGCCCGAGTTGCTGACGCTCGTCTTCGCGCTCGCCTTGACCTTCGCGGTCTTCGCCGCGATGCGCTACACGCGGCTCGGTCGCGCGCTTCGGGCCCTCGCCGAGGATGCGCCGATCGCCTCGGCGTTCGGGATCGACGCGAAATCCCATGCGCTGGTGCTGTCGGGCGTGTGCGGCGCGCTGGCCGGCGTTGCGGGGGTGTGTCTCGCGTTGTCGTTTACGCTCACGCCGGCGCAGATCTATGCGTGGGTCGGCGTCGTGTTCGCGGCCGTGATGCTCGGCGGACTCGGCTCGGCGATCGGACCGCTCGTCGCCGGTGTCGTCATCGGCGTCAGCGAAGCCGTGACGATGGCTTTCGCATCGCCGTCGTGGGCGCCGATCGTTTCCTTCACGCTGCTGATCCTGCTGTTGCTGCTGCGACCGGAACGATCCTGAGAGTCGACCGGACGCTCGTCGCGATCGTGACCGCGGGGATGGCGTTCGCCGTCGTTCCGTTCCTGCACCTGCCGGCGTTCTACGAATCATTCCTGTATCTCGTGTTCCACTGGATCGTGCTCGCCACGTCGTGGAACATCCTGTCCGGCTACTCCGGCTACTTTTCGTTCGGCCACGGCGCGTTCTATGGAACCGGCGTGTACGCCACCGCCGTGCTCGCCGGCAAGTTCGACGTGCCGTTCCTGTGGACGCTACCGGCCGCGGGGGTGCTCGCCGCGCTGCTCGGCATTGCACTCGGCGCGATCGTATTCCGCGTACGCAGCGTCCGCGGCGAACTGTTCGCATTGCTGACGCTCGCCGTGACGTTCGTGCTTGCGACGATCGTGCTCAACACGCCGATCGACGGGGGACCCGGCATCTACCTGTCGGGTGTCGCCGTCCCTGCCCTTGCGCCGACGCCTTCCGGCGCGTTCTACGTCCTCGCGCTGGTGCTCGCAATCATCACGCTCGTCACGGCACGCGTGATCGCGCGCAGCAAGCTCGGGGTCGGTCTCTTTGCCATTCACGACGACGAAGACGCCGCGGAAGTGATGGGCGTTCCGACGTATCGGTACAAGTTGGCGGCGTTCGGAATTTCCTGCGCGCTCGCCGGGATCGCCGGAGGCGTGCACGCAC
>DASSEA010000451.1:0-6432 GCA_035696805.1 Casimicrobiaceae bacterium | reverse complement strand
GATCGACCTCCACGCGGGTACTTCCGTCGGAGGCAAAGCGCAGCACACGATGTTCGCTGATCGCCCATGCCCCTCCATCGCGCGTCGCGGCCAATCCCTGGATCCCTGTCAGGACCGCAACGCGTCTGGAACCTTGGTCGGTCGCCTGCAGCACGCCGTTGTCGTCGCTGAACCATGCGAGGGCAGCGCCCGCGGTCGCGGACGCGAATGCAAGGCAGCCCCCGAGGAGCGCAATGGCCAGTCTGGAAATCATCGTCTCCATGACCACGCCACGCTCAATCGCACGTCAGAGGCACATCGACGACCTGCAGGATCGCCGGCGTGTCCGAATAGGAACCCGGTATTCGAAGTACGGCGCTCAGCTTGTGGATCCCGAGCGGCAACGTCGTCGTCAAAGTCGCCTGGTTGCCGAGCATCGGCGTGATTGCGACGATTGCGGGTCCGTCCATGATGAACACCGAGCCGGATGCGACCGGCGCGCCGGCCAGTATGGCCGTCAGCGTGATCGATGTTTTCGAGTCCACGCGGTCGTTCGTCGTCGTCAGCGACATCGGCGCGGCTGGCGGGAACTTCACGACGATCGCTCCCTGTCCCGTCGTTTGAAACGCACCGGGCGTCGATTGGAACGAGCCGTCGGAGTCTCCGGTGACGTACGCGGCCCCCATCGCATCGACGGCGACGCCCGTCGCCGCGCCGGGTGGGAATTGGGTCCAGTGGTTGTCCCCCGTGTTGTAGCCGGTCCGAAGGAACGTCGACCACAACAACCCACTGCCTGAAGTGCTGACCTTCGCGACGAATGCCGAATCTTCATTGTCCTGCTGTTTGCGAGGCGAAGTGGAGTCGACGAGGGGAAACGTGTACGAGCGCGCGATCCCTGCGACAAAGGCATGACCCGCCGCATCGATCGCGATCCCGTACGCTGCGTCGGCCCGAAACTGTGGCTGTGGACCGAAGACGAGCTGACACAGCGTCGTACAGACTTCGCCGCCCAGGAATGACGAATAGACGAGGGCACCGCCGGACGGATCGAGTTTCGCCACGAAGGCGTTGCCGACGCTCGAATTGATGAGCCGCGCGCCGGCCTTCTGCGGTTGAAACGCATCCCGGGTCGGGAAGTTCGATGAATACGTTTCGCCGGCAACGTATGCAGATCCTTCGCTGTCGACGGCAATCGCGTTGACTGCGTCGTCGAGCGATCCGCCGAGCAGCGTCGAATAGAGGAGGCGCGCACCGGAAGATTCCAGCTTGGCGACGAACGCATCGCGCTGGCCCTGGTTCGACGCCTGCAATGGATTCCTCACGGGAAAGTCGTACGACGTCGTCCATCCGCCGAGGTAAGCGTTGGCGTTCGCATCGAGCGCGATGCTCGTCACCTGATCGGTCGCGGAGCCGCCAACGAAGGTGCTGAAGATCGGTGCGGTGCCGGTGGCATTGAGCTTCAGAACGAATCCGGTCTCGCTGGCGACGGTACCGGGCTGTGACACCCCGGGCGTCGTCAGGAACGCCGGCGTCGCCTTCCCGACCACGTATGCGTTGCCGTTCGCGTCGACGGCGATGGCCTGGCTGGTGGCGTTTGCGACGTAAGTCGAATACACGAGCGTGTTGCCGGATGGCCCGAGCTTTGTGACGAAGGTGCCGCCGCCGGTGATCGCCTTTTGCCAGGCCGCCGCAGTGACCGGAAAATTGTTGCTCGCAGTCTGGCCCGTCACGTAGCTGTTGCCTGCCGAATCGACTGCGATCCCCACCGCGCGATCGAGACTGGAGGCGCCGCCGAGGTACGTCGACCACACGAGCGCCGTTCCAGACGCATTGAGCTTGGAGACGAAGACGTCGACGTCGCCGCTTTTGCCGAGCGAACGGTCGAACGCGGACACCGTTGGAAAGTCGGATGACTGTGTGAAGCCGGCGATGTACGCGTTGCCCGCCGCGTCGATCGCGATGGCCGTTCCCTGGTCGAACGAGGCTCCGCCGACGTACGTCGCATACGTGACGACGGGATCGATGACCAGCGTCCGCGACCGGTCATAGGCACCGACGTCGATCCGGATCTCGCCTGCATCGGTCAGCACGAAGGCGCTTTCGACGTCGACACGTCGGCCATTGAGCGTCTGATAAGCGATCGGCCTGTGCAACGTGAGCGCAGCGTCATCGGCGACTGCGATGAGGTCTCCGCGTTCGTCGACCGACAATTCGGTACTGCCATCGCCACGCAGTCGCAACGCGGACGGGTCCCCGCCCGGTTCGACGACGACGTCGTATTCGACGCGGTGTTCCTGTCCGTAGAAAACGACGTCGACATTCGGATAGGCGTTCGCGAGGCGGACTCGGCGGTAGGTCGGCGCTTCGACGACCGTGACGTTTTCGCGAAAGCGATGTACGCGCGTTAACTGCGGATCCTCGCCTTCGAGCCGTGCTCGACGATCGATACCGCCAAACTGCAATCCAATGGTCGTCATGCCGCCCGTGCGGGTGCGTACGGCGAAGCGCATGTCGCGTGACGAAAGCGCAACGCGCTGTCCGTTCGCGTGCCCGACGAATCGAGTCGCGCCACCGGGATCGCTGCCGCGCTCGAACAGCAGAGGCAGCCGGCCGAATTCAGAGCGCGCCTGCGCCTCGATGGCCGATGTGGTGTCGTCGGATAGCGCGAGCGGCGCGGCTGCGACGGTAATCGGGCCCGCTGCAATGACGACGATGCAACCGACCGCGGCGATGCTTAAAGCCATGGCAATCCCTCCAGCCAACGGGAGCAAGGCTACGGACCGCGGTGAGGGAATTCGCCTGTCACAATTCGGAGGTCGGACCTATGGATGATTGGCGGCTGACTCCCGCCGTGTTAGCCCATCGACGTCCGCGAAACGCGGCGGTCGGCGTCGTTTGCTAAAGTCAGGCGAATACCGTCGAGGCGCGTGTGTCACCTCGTTCACCCGTTTCGCGATTCCTCATTTCCACGCTGATCTGGGGCTCGACCTGGCTCGCGATCAAGTCCCAGCTCGGCGTCGTGTCGCCGGACGTTTCCGTCGCGTACCGTTTCGCGCTGGCTGCAGTGATGCTCGGCGCGTGGTGTTCGCTAACCGGCCGCTCGCTGCGCTTCAACGCGCGCTCTCACGCTTTCATCGCCTTGCAGGGCGCGCTCCTGTTCGGCTTCAACTACGTCGGTGTCTACTGGGCCGAGCGCTACGCGACGTCGGGGCTCGTGGCAGTTTTGTTTTCCACCATCGTCTTCATGAACCCCGTTGGCGCGCATTGGCTGTTCGGCACGCCGGTCACGTTGCGCACACTCGTCGCGGCAGTGCTCGGCGTTGCAGGCGTCACGCTGCTGTTCGTGCCTGAATTGATCGAGGCGCGGCACGGCGGCGCTGTCGCGCTCGGCATCGCGCTCGGACTCGGGTCCACCGGGATCGCGAGCTCGGGCAACATGGCCGCGATGCGTAACCAGCGCGCGGGCATTCCGGTGCTGGGCAGCACTGCGTGGGGCATGCTCTATGGCGCGGTCGCGGCCGGCCTGATTGCAGTCATCACGGGCGCGCCGTGGACCATCGACACGCGTGCACCGTATCTCGTGTCGCTCGCCTATCTCGCGCTGTTCGGCAGCGTCATCGCGTTCGCCTCTTATCTCACGCTGCTGAAGCTCGTCGGGCCCGGACCGGCGTCGTACGTCGGAGTTGCCACCCCGGTCGTTGCGATGATCGCGTCGACGCTGTTCGAAGGCTATCGCTGGACGCCTCTTGCGGCGTGCGGCGTCGTGCTCGTGATCGCCGGCAACTGGATCACATTGATACCGACCGGACGTCGGGTTTCCAACGTGTCGGTCGCACGTTCGGCGCCCTCTCCGCACGCTGCGCCGCGCAGCGACGTTCCTCTATAATCGTCCGCCTCGCGGGTTCCGCCCGCCATGGAGGCGTTCATGCGTTATGCGAATCACATCGCCGTCGCCGCGATCGCTGCATCGGTTGGCGCCGCATCGTGGGCGGGCGAAATTCGCGTCCAGTGCTATTCGGACGGCAACGAGTGCGAAGTCACTGCGGATCTCGCGAAGCGTTTCGAAGCGCAGAACAGCGACGTCAAGGTCGCGATCGACAAGGTGCCGTACAAGGCGGTTCTGGAGCAGTTGCCGGTACAGCTTGCCGCGGGCGAAGGCCCCGATATCGCGCGCGTCACCGACCTCGGCGGCCTGTCGAAGTATTACCTCGACATCACGCCCTACATCAAGGATCCCAAATACTGGGAGGCGAACTTCGGCCGCACATTGCCGTGGATGCGCTCGTCGCCGAGCGACAAGGGCATCTACGGAATGATGACGCAGCTCACCGTCACCGGACCCTACGTAAACAAAACGCTGTTCGAGCAGGCGAACGTACCGATGCCGGGTCCGAAAGCCACGTGGGACGAGTGGGCCGACGCGACGCGCAAGGTGGCGAAGGCGACGCAGGTGCCGTTCGCGATCGCGTTCGATCGCAGCGGACATCGCTTTTCCGGTCCCGCGATCAGCATGGGCGCGAAGTTCTTCGACGCCAAGGGCGAGCTCGTCGTCGACGACGGCTACAAGACGATGGCGAAGAAGCTCTACGACTGGAACAAGGACGGCACGATGCCGAAGGAAGTATGGGGCGGCACCGGCGGATCGACTTATCGCGACGCGTTCGAGGAATTCGCGAATGCGCGCGTCGTCATGTACCTGTCGGGAAGCTGGCAGATCAAGCGGATGGATACGCAGATCGGCAAGAAATTCGATTGGGTCGCGGTGCCGAATCCCTGCGGCCCGGCGGCGTGCACGGGAATTCCCGGCGGCGCGGCGTTCGTCGCGCTGAAGCGCACGAAGAATCCGAAGGACGTCGGTCGCTTCCTGGATTTCCTTGCGAGTGAGCCGGTGTATACGGAGTACATGGCGCGCACCGAGAACATTCCGGCGCACGAAGGCGTCGCGAAGAAGGGCGTCGACTACAAGATCTCGCCGCAATCGCGCGCTGCGTTGTCGACGTTCGTCGCCGAGGTTCCCAAGCTGTCGCCGGTCGCGTATCAGATCCAGGGCTATAAGCTGAACCGCGCGATCTTCAATCCGACGGCTGCACGCCTCGGGCAGGCCATCGTCGGCGAAATCACGCTCGACGATGCGCTGAAGCGGATCAGCGCCGACATCGACGAGCAGGTGAAGGCGGCGGCCAAGTAAGCAAGCCGTCATGCGGCTCGCGCACGCCGCGCTCGACGCCGTCGACGTGCCGATGCGCGCGCTGCAGCGGCTTGTCGGCGTACCCAGGATCGGCTGGCTGTTCGTTGCGCCGAACCTGCTGATTCTCGGCCTGTTCACGTTCCTGCCGATCGCGATCGATTTCGCGTTTGCGTTCACCGGCGGCGTCGAGCTCTATCCATCCAGGCGGCCCTACGTCGGCGGCGAGAATTTCGCGACGCTGTTCGAGTGCACCGATTACTTCGATCCGTCGACGTGCCGCAAGGATCTGTTCTGGCGTTCGATCTTCAACACCGCCAAGTTCGCGGTCATCCAGGTCGGGCTGATGGTGGTGTTCTCGCTCATCACGGCGCTGGTGCTGAACCGCCGCGTCATCGGCCGCGGTTTCTTTCGCGGCGTGTTCTTCTACCCGGTGTTGCTGTCGCCCGTCGTCGTAGCGCTCGTCTGGAAATGGGTGCTGCAGCGTGAAGGCGTGCTCAACGCATTCCTGACGGGCGCCGGCCAGTCGCCGATCGGCTGGCTGACGGATGCGAGTTGGGCGTTCTTCTGGTGCGTGTTCGTCAGCATCTGGGCGCACATGGGCTTTTACACGCTGATCCTGCTCGCCGGGCTGCAGGCGATCCCGAGCGATCTCTACGAAGCCGCCGAAATGGACAGCGCGTCGCCACGGCGGCGTTTCATTCGCATCACGCTTCCGCTCCTGATGCCGACGCTCATCGTCGTGCTGGTGCTGGGACTCATTCGCGCGGTGCAGGTGTTCGACGAGGTGTTCGTGCTGACCGGCGGTGGCCCCGGGTCGGCGACGATGTTCATCGTGCAGTTCATCTACCAGACGGGGTTCGCCGAATCGATTCGCCTCTACGGCCTCGCGGCCGCAGCTTCGCTGGTGCTCGCGGCCACGCTGTTGGTGCTGACGATCGCGCAGCTGCGCCTGACGCGCCGCTCGCTCGACAATCGACCGGCGACGCGAGATGGCTGAGGGCCTGCGCTGGCTGGTCGCGCGCCGCGGCGTTTCGCGGCCGGACTGGACCGACTGGTTCGCGTGGCTGTACCTGCTGCTCGGCGTGGTCCTGATGTTCGGCCCGGTTGCCTGGCTCGTGTTGTCTTCGTTCAAGACACCTGCGGCGCTGACCGAATTTCCGCCGCGCCTGCTGCCCTATGGCCAGAAGAGCGCCGTGGTGGCCGGACACGCCGAGCCGTTGCCCGTTTACCGCGTGAAGCTGCCGGACGGCAGCGTGCGCGAGCTC
>DASSEA010000450.1:0-11053 GCA_035696805.1 Casimicrobiaceae bacterium | reverse complement strand
TCGACGCGACACACCGCGGCCGCCGCTCCTCGTTGCACGTCTGGCGGTTGAAATCGAGCAGCAGGAGCGCCGTCGTCTTGCGATCGAGCGTCGGCTGCTTGAGCGCGGGCGGCGGCGGCGCCTTCACCGCTCCCCATTCGTCGATGATCGTTTGCGCGTGCGCCGACAGGGGCGACAAGGAAACGAGCGCCGCGATCGCTGCGGCAAATGCAAGGCGAGTCGATTGCATCATGGCTCCTGGTTTGGTTGGCGTCCCCGAGGCCGTTAACGGCCCTCAATTCCACAACTCGACGCGCTCGCCGCGCGCACGCATCCGGTCGGCGCGTCCCTGCAGATACCGTTGAAACGACGCCTCGCGCCGGTAGCCACCGTCCGCGACATAGGCAAACGCCGAAGCAAAATGGAACGGCCGCAGGTACGCACCGATCCGAAACACCTCGACACCCGACGCGTCGAAGAACACGACCGTCGGCGTATAGGCGACGCGAAGCTCGCGAGCCCACTCGCCCGCCGTCGTCCGGCGGCCGTCGGGCGTGGTGAGCGGCGTTGCGGTGCCCAGCGCAAAGCGCGCGACGTCGAACCGCGCAACCTCTTTCATCACCGCGTCGCGATGGAACGCTTCGGCGTGCAGCTCGTCGCACGCCGCACAGTCGACCGTTTCGAAAACGACCGCGAGCGGCTTGCCTCCTCCCGTGCGGCGGAGATCGTGCGGCGGCTTGATGAAGAACGGCTCGTCGTGCAGTGTCGGACTGGCGGGGTCTCGCACGTGCGCCCGCAGGTAATCGCCGAGCGCCTCCGAGCGCTCGAGCTTCGCCGCGGCGTAATCGAGCACCGCATCGAACTGGTTGGGCGGGTAATACCCGTCGAGACGGACGATCACCTCGCCGGTTTCGTCGAGCATCACGATGGTCGGCGTGAACTGGACGCCGAGCTCGCGCGCCAGCGCCTTTTCGGTCAGCGTGCGGCCGTCGATCCATCTGACCTCGCGATCGCCCCAGATGTTGAGGGCGACCGCAACGAAGTGCCGCTGTGTCTTCTCGACGATCGTGCGCTGCGAGAAGTTGACCGTCATCAGCTTCGTGCAATAAGGACAGCCGTCCTGTCCGAAGTAGACGAGGAGCCGCTTGCCGTCCCGCGCCGCGTCCGCGACGTCCTCGCGAAAATCGAGGAACGTCGTCGCGAACCAGCGCGGAATGTCGATCGCGTACGGCGACGGCGCCTGCGCGTACGCCAGCGAACCGGCGAAGCAGAACAGCAGCAGCGCGAGCCACCGGCGCGTCATCACAGAACGTTGTATTCCGCGAACACGTCGCGCAGCTTGGCGCCGCGAAGCAGCGCCTCGCGCGTGCGGTCTTCGCCGCTCACTTTGGCAAACGCCTTGTTGAGCGCGACGATCTCGATCTTCTGCGGAACGACGATGACGCCGTCCGCGTCGCCGACAACGAGATCGCCCGGCGTCACGGCCACGCCCGCGCAGCGAATCGGAACGTCGATTTCGGCGACCTGTCCGCGTCCCTTCGAGTCGAGCGGTGCGATGCCGCCATGGAACACGGGAAAGCCCAGCTTCCGGATCGCTCGCACGTCGCGCACGAAGCCGTCGGTCACGCACCCGGCCGCGCCACGCGCCCGCGCCGCCGTCGACAGCAGTTCACCCCACGGCGCGATCCGTTGCGACCCACCGCATCCGAGCACGGCGACGTCGTGCGGCCGCAGATCGTCGACGAGCGCAATCTCGAGCTCGTAAGGATTCTCCCCGGCGACGACCTGGTAGACCTCGCGATAGATGCCGGTCCGCGCAAAGCCCACCAGCGTACGTTCATCGTCGAGCGGTCGAATCGACGGCGGAAACGCCTGTTCACGGCAGCCGAGTTCGTCCAGCACGTCGGAAAGCACGGCCGTATAGAGGTTCTCCGCGATCGCGGCAACGAACTGCTCGAGCGGCAAGTCGTTTCGATCCATGCTCTTTCCCGGTGGCGCAGCGCCTGCGTTGCGCGCCCCGGCCGGCTGCCGTGCGCGTTTCGCTAATCTACCGCACCTCGAACCCCTCGCGATGCCCCGATGCCCGGCGAGCGCTATACCGGTACCGACAATCTCGAAATGATGAAGGAGGCGGTCAACTACAACCGCTTCCTGACGGCGCTCGTCACCCGTGAAGTCCGACCGGGCGAACGGCTGCTGGACTTCGGCGCCGGCGTCGGCACGTTCGCCCAGGCGCTGGCCGCGTACGGGCATTGGGTCGAGTGCGTCGAGCCCGACCCCGCGCAGCGGAGCGTCATCCAGTCCCACGGTTTGCGTGCGCACCCGTCCCTCGACGCGGTCGACGACGCGAGCATCGACGTCGCGTATTCGCTGAACGTGCTCGAGCACATCGACGACGATCGCGCGGCGATCCACGCGCTCGCCGACAAGCTGCGCATCGGCGGCAGGCTCATCGTCTACGTGCCCGCCTTCCAGGCGCTGTACACGAGCATGGATCGCAAGGTCGGTCACGTGCGACGCTACCGCAAAAGCGATCTGCGCGCGAAAGTGGCGGCAGCCGGCTTGAACGTGCTGCGCGCAGAGTACGTCGATTCGCTCGGGTTTCTGGCGACGCTCGCGTATCGGATGCTTGGCTCGGATACGGGCGATATCGATCGCAACGCGCTGCGCACGTACGATCGCTATGTGTTTCCGGTAAGCCGCGCCGCCGACGGCGTGCTTCGCTATGTGCTCGGCAAGAACGCGCTGGTGATCGCGCGACGCGACGCGTGAAAGGCTAGGGCTTGCTGGTTGCGCGCGCCTGCGCGAGCGCGAGGCAACCGCGGGAGAGCGCGAACGCGAACGCCGTCCAGTACCAGTGTGCGGCGAACATCGCGATGAGCACGGCGAGGTCGAACGTCATCATCGCGATCGGCGGTGCGACGACCGGACGCAGCGTGCGCGAAGCCGGCGCGCCCGGAATCATCCAGACGATGGCGGCGAGCGTCCACCACGCGTAGGCGGCGATGCCGTAGGCAAGCCAGCTCACCTGCTCGACGATTCCGAAATACAGCGCGACGGCAAGGGCGCCGTTGCGCACGATCCAGTCAGTCCTGCGGTCCATTCGATGCTCCATCGCCGGTCGCGAATTTAGCACTCTCCGCCGGACTCGCCTTTGATCCCCGACAAGCGGGACGTCGGGCGATCATGTCGATTTCAATGCGTGCGCCACGGGCGAGCCCGCTCACCCCAACGCAGGTCCGGGCCGGGAGCCGTCCGGGCGCGAAGTACCCGGCGTACACGCCGTTCATCGTCGCGTAGTCGGCGTCGAAATCGCGCAGGAACACGCGCACCGACACGACGTCCGCCAATTCCAGCCGGCACCCCTGAAGGACGGTGGCAAGGTTCTGCATCACCTGATGCGTCTGGTCCTCGATCGTGTCGGGATACGGCGACGTGTTCGACGTACCGGTGAAGGGCATCTGCCCCGTCAGGAAGACCCAGCCATCGGCTTCGACGGCGTGCGAAAAAGGCGCCACCGGGTCGGGCGCACCGTCGATCATGTGGAACAACGGGTGCGCGCTCACCCCCGCTCGCCCGCCCGCCGTCGCCGGTGCGGCGGGATCGGCGCCCCCCGCCGCAGCACGTCCTCGGATAACCACATCGCCGACCGCCGGGCCCGCGCGCACACGGTCGGCAACGGCATCTGCTGGTAATCGTCGTTGAACACCTCGAAGCTGTAGTCTCCCCCGTAGCCGAGCCGATCGAGACGCTGCACGAGATCGACGAGTGCGGCGCTGTGTACGCCCTCGCCCGGGAACACGCGGAAGTGACGTGCGGTCGTCACCCGCTCCTCCACCGTGCGGACTTCCTGCCACATGAAATCGGCGAGCTGCACGAGATAGATCCTGCCGGGGTCGAGCAGGTCGAGGTCGTCGATCAGCGTTTGCGTCGCGAGGATGTGATACGAATCGATGCCGATGCCGAGGTTCGGTGCATTGGCGCGGCTCACGACGTCCCACGCCGTCGTGAATTCGTTGATCGTGCGTCCCCACGACAACCCCTCGTACGCGACGCGGATGCCGAGCGGGAGTGCGAGCATCGCGAGCTTGCGCAGGTCGCGCGCGAGCACGTCGGGGTCGTCGCTCGCGTGCGTGGACGTCGACGAGCACACCAGCAGCACCTTCGATCCGAGCGCGTGGCACATTTCCAGCATCGACTTCGCGACGTCGATCTTGTAGTCGTGCAGGTGACCGGACAATCCTTCGAAATCGCGGAGCACCTGGAAGCCGGTGACGCGCAGTCCGCTGCCGCGTACGGCGCGGACAGCGTCGTCGAGCCCCTCGGCGTGTCCGACGACGTCACGCGCCGACAGCATGATCTGCGCGAACCCGGCGTCACGCACGGCAGCAAGCTTCGCGGGCAATGCGCCGGCGAGCGAAATCGTGTCCATGCCGAAATCGGCGATGTTCGGCAGCGCGGCCTGCACCGCATCGCGCGCGTCGCGCCTATCGGCGTTCATCGTGCACGAGCTCGAACATCACGCCGCCGAGCCAGCTCTGCGTCAAGGCGCCGCGCGCCTCCGAATGCACGCCCTTCGACTCGACGAAGCCCACGCCGCGTTCGCGCAGTGCAGCGACGGTTCGCAAGACGTCGGGCGTGCCGAGCCCGACCCGCTGCAGCATCTCCTCGTGGTCGAGGTCGAACGTATCGGGATTGGGCTCGACGAGCTGCAGGAAGAATTTCCCGCACGCGCTTTCGAGGATGCGACCCTTCGGCAGCACACCGTAGCGCTGTTCCTCGGGCAGCACGCGAAACCCGAACATTTCCTCGTAAAACGCCGTCCAGTCGGCCATCCGACCGCTGCCGATGTACTGGACGATGCCGAACCAGTGCAGGCCGGTCAGCGCGGGCGGGTGCGGATCGACGCCGGGATTCAGGGTGAAGTCGACGTCGTAGATCGAGAAATTGCGATAGCGGTCGACGAAATAGACGCGGGTCGCACCGACGCCGTGAATGGCGGGAATGTTGAGCTCCATCGCGTCGACGTGCGAGGGTGCCGACCAGGCGCCCCGCTCGACCGCATAGCGGCACGCCGCCCCCGCGTCGCGCACCCGCAACGCAAGCGCTGATAGAACGGGCGTTTCGCCGGGCTGCGTTGCACGCCGGTTGCCGTCCTGGTGTGCGTTGACGACGACGTTCATCTCGCCCTGCCGGTACAGCAGCACTTCGCGCGAACGATGCCGGGCGATCGGCCGGAAACCCATCGTTTCGAGCACCTGCCCGAGCGATTGCGGCCGGCTCGTCGCGTATTCGACGAACTCGATGCCGTCCATTTCGAGCGGATTCGCCGTGTCGGGGGGCAGTTCGCGATCGGTGAGCTTCGTCATTGCGGCATCCGTGGAGTGTTCCGCGTCATTCAAGCGGCACGGTCAGGCGTTCGATCATGCCGCGCGTATCGGGCCGCACGCCGCGCCACCACAGGAAGCCCTCGGCAGCCTGCTCGACGAGCATGCCGACGCCGTCGGCGAGACGCGCGGCGCCGCTCGCGCGCGCGAGCGCGAGAAACGGCGTGAGGCCCTTACCGTACACCATTTCGTAGGCGAGGCTGCCCGCGCCGAAGCAGCTTTTCGGCACGGCGGGTGCCTCGCCGGTCAGGCTCGCGGAGGTGGCATTGATGACGACGTCGAACGCGCTGTGCGCGAATTCACCGAGTCCACCCGCGGCAAAGGCGCCCACGCCTGCGAAATGCTGACGCAGCGCGAGCGCCTTCGCCGCCGTGCGGTTGGCGACGGCGAGGAGCTTCGGCTCCTCGGCGAGCAGCGGCAGCAGCACGCCGCGCGCAGCGCCGCCTGCGCCGAGCAGCAGCACGCGATGACCGCGGATCGAATAGCCGAGATTGCGCTGGACGTCGTTGACCAGGCCGACGCCGTCGAAGTTTTCGGCGGCGATCGACTCGCCGTCGAACTTGAGCGCATTGCTCGCGCCCGACAGCCGCGCCCTTTCGGACGCGTCGTTCGCGAGCGCGAACGCTTCGAGCTTGAACGGCGCGGTGACGTTCATGCCCTTGCCGCCCTCGGCCCGAAACGTCTTCACGGCTGTGACAAAGCCGTCGAGCGGCGCTTCGACGATGCCGTACGTCAGGTCCTGGCCGGTCTGGCGCGCGAACTCGGTGTGGATCTGCGGAGACTTGCTGTGCTTCACCGGGTGTCCGATGACGGCGTAACGATCGGTCATGATGGCTGTGCGTTTTCGGGTGAGGCGGTGGAGACGACGACCCCGCTTCGCGCGGCTTCGCCGATCGCTGCGACGATCTCCAGGTTGCGCAAGCCGTCGCGTGCCGAGACGAGCGGCGTCGCACGACGGCGGATCACGTCGCAGAAATGCGCGAGCTGGCGTGCAAGCGGATCGACGACGTCGAGCGGCGCCGTGGATTTCACGAACGGTTCGTGCCAAGACCGATGCCGCGCGTCGGCGTAGCGCTCGATACGCATCGTCGGCACCGCGAGCGAGCCGTGCGTGCCTGCGATCAGGTAGCAGTCGTCCGCGTCGGTGTGCGCCTTTCGATATCGCGCATCCTCGCCGGACGTATGTTCCCAGCTGCGGTCCGATGCTGCCGTATCGGACAGCATGAACGTTCCCAGCGCGCCGGCGGCAAAGCGCAACGCGATCGCCGCCGTATCCTCGACGGCGAAACGTCGCGTAGCATTCGACGAGAACGCCTGCACGGCGACGATTTCGCCGCACAATGCACGCAGGTTGTCGATCTCGTGGATCATGTTGATCAGGATCGGCCCGCCGCCCCGCTCGCGGCGCCACGCCTCGTCGAAGTAACCTTCGGACTCCGGCTTGTAGAAGAGCGCGGTGCCCACCACGGCCACGATGCGCCCGAGCGTACCCGCTGCGATGATCTCGGCCGCCTTGGCGATGATTGCACCGTGCCGTCGATGGTGTCCGACCAGCACGGGTACGCCCGCGGCGTCGGCGGCCTCGCAGAGCATCTGCGCTGCATCGACCGTATCGGCGATCGGCTTCTCCACGAGCACCGGCACGCGCGCAGCGATGCATTCGAGGGCTTGCGCAGCGTGAAGCTGATTCGGCGTTGCGAGCACGACGCCGTCGAGCGCCGCAGCGGCGAGAACCTCACCAAGCGACGCAAACGGCGGCGCGTCGAGCGTGCGCGCGTAGTCTGCCGCGGCAGGCGCCGGGTCGACGACAGCAGCCAGCACGCAATCGGCGCGCTGCCGGATCAGTTCGGCATGCCGCCGGCCGATCATGCCGGCTCCAGCGACCGCGATACGCAATCTCGCGTCGGGCATGCGCTGCGCCGCTCCGCGTCACGCGAGTGCAGCGCGCACGCGCTCGCGCGTGAACGGCACCGTCGTGATGCGCGCACCGACCGCGTCGAAGACGGCGTTGGCCAGCGCCGCGGGTACGGGCGTTGCCGACGCTTCGCCGGCACCGAGGGGTGGCTCGTGCGGCCGGTTCACCAGTTCGATCATCATTTCGGGCACGTCGGGAAAGCGCAGGATCGGGTAACGCTCCCAGTCGAGGCTCGTCACGCGCGAACGGTCGAACCTGACTTCCTCGTGCAGCGTTCGCGACAGCGTCTGCAGGATGTTGCCTTCGATCTGCGCGCGCAGTGCGTCCGGATTGATGACGAGCCCGCAGTCATGCGCGCAGGCGATGCGCTCCACGCGAATCGCGCCTGACGCCTTGTCCACGCGCGCCTCCATCGCGATCGCGACATAGCTTTCGTTGTGCTTGTAGTGGATGTACGCAAAGCCGCGACCCTTGCCAGTCGAGGCCGGCGACGGACGCGGCTGCCAGCCGATCAACGCCGCGGTGCGTCGGATCACTTCGATGCCGCGCGGATCCGACAGCGCCTGCAAGCGCAACTCGACCGGATCGCGCTTCGTCGCGGCGGCGAGCATGTCGGTGAAGCTTTCGACGGCGAAGCAATTGGCGACCTTGCCCGGTGCGCGGAAATTCGACGGCCGCAGCGGCGCTCCCTTCAGCCAGTGGACGAACACTTCCTGGTGAGGCACCGCGTACGGCGGATCGCCGTTCTGGCTGATGAGTCCCGTCGTGATGCCTGCCGTCTGTGCGATCCCGGCGGCATCGAAGGCGAGCAGCGGCATGTGCGGCAGGCTCGCGGTCGCCTTCGGGATCCACATCTCGGTGCGCCACGCGTCGATCGTTCCGCCGCTGGTAACGCTGCCCTCCATCGCGAGCAGTTGCGGCGGCGCCTTCGGATCCCAGCCATGCTCGTCGGCACGTGACCACTGCACGCGCACCGGACGCCCGACCGCACGCGACAGCAGTGCCGCCTCGGCGGCGGCGTCGTCGTGACCGTTCATGCCGTAGCAACCCGATCCATCGAGATAAACGACGCGAACGGATTCCCTGGGCAGCGCCAGCGCCTTGGCGATCGTCTCGCGAAAGCGATGCGTCGCCTGCGACGCGGACCAGATCGTTGCTTTGCCGTCGCGCACGTCAGCAACGGCGCACGATGGACCCATCGACGCGTGCGATTGAACCGGCCAGTAGAACTCGGCGGTGATCTTCTTCGCCGTGGACAGCGCCTGCGCCGCGTCGCCCTTTTTCACCAGCGACTCGCTCGCCTCGAATGGCCCGGCGCGCAGCCAGGCACGGACGCCGGCATCGCCAAGCAGAGCGCTCGAATCAGTCCAGCGCGCGCGCAGCACCCGCGCCGCCGTCATCGCATCCCACTCGTCGGGCGCAACGACAGCGAGGAAATCGTTGATCCGAACGACGCGTGCCCCCAGGATCGATGCGATCGAGGCATCGTCGACCGCTTCGAGTTTGGCACCGACCGCCGGCGGACGCACGACGCGTCCGTGCAGCATGCCGTCCACCCTGAAATCCTGCACGTACCGATGCCTTCCCGTGACCTTGCCGGGGAGGTCCGGACGCGCGAGCGGCTTGCCTACGATTTGGTACGACGCGGGGTCGCGCAGTTTCGCCTTCGGATCGACCTTGATCGCGAAACGGCGCTCGCCGATCAGTTCGGCGAAACCAAAAACCGCGCCGTCCGATTTCGCGCGCACGGCGCCATCGGCGGTGTCGAAATCCGAAGCATCGCGGCCGGATTTCACTGCGGCCATGCCGATCAGCGCTTCGCGGGCCGTCGCAGCCGCCTGCCGGATCTGGACGCCGCCGCGCATGATGCCGCTGCTGCCGGCCGTCGCGCCCTGATCGGGGGTCAGCGCGGTATCGCCTTCGATCAATGCGATGCGCTCGACGCCGATGCCGAGCTCTTCCGCCGCCATCTGCGGAATGGCGATGCGCAAGCCCTGTCCCAGGTCGACCTTGCCTGAAAAGACGGTGATCGAGCCATCGGCGTTGATGGCAATGAAACCGTCGACGTCGGTCGTGTCGAGCGTCTTGCCGAGTGCGCGCTCGCCATCGGCCAGCCGCTGACCGAGCACCGGCGCTGCGAAAGTCACGAGCAATGCGCCGCCGGTCTGCAGGAATTCCCGGCGCGTCAGACGTGCGCTCATGTCGTTGACCTCCGGGAAGCGCGAACCACGGCGTTCAGGATGCGATCGTGCGTCCCGCAGCGGCAAAGATTGCCGGCGAGCGCGCGCTGCGCATCCTCGCGCGTCACGTTCGACTTGCGCGCGAGCAGCGCTGCACCGCTCATCACCATGCCGCTGACGCAGTAGCCGCACTGCGCGGCCTGTTCGGCGATGAATGCCGCCTGCAGCGGATGCGGTTTTTCCGGCGAGCCGAGACCTTCGACCGTCGTGATGCGTCGTCCCGCCGCCCTGGCGATCGGCAGCATGCACGCGCGAACTGCGTCGCCGTCGGCCAGCACCGTGCACGCACCGCACTGACCGACACCGCAGCCGTACTTGGCGCCGGTGAGGTTCAGTTTGTTGCGAAGGACGTACAGCAGCGGTTCGTCCGGATCGCGGACTTCCACGGTCCGCGATGCATCGTTGACGGTGAGCGTAAACGCTGGCATCGGTTCCCTCCCACAGGCGATTCGCGCTGAACGAATGATCGCCTCGACACGTCGCGTTGTCCACCGAGCGCCGGTACGATAGCGGCAATGAACCTGTTTGCACTGCTCGACCAGGCGGCCGTGCGTTTTCCGCGGCATGGCGCCGTGTATTCGGGCGACGATCCCGTTTGCGACTACGCGGAACTGCGGGTCCGTGCGTTGCAGCTCGCGGCGTCGCTGCGCCGCCGGCATCGTGCGGGCGATCGCATCGCGATCATCACCGAAAATCGTCCGCAGTACGTTGAACTGTTGTTCGGCATCTGGGCCGCCGGGCTCGTCGCCGTACCGGTCAATGCGAAGCTGCATCCGCGCGAAGCCGCGCACATCCTGGACGACTGCACCGCATCCGCCTGCTTCGTTTCGCCGGCGCTCGCCGATGGGCTCGCGCGGGAATTGCGCGGCACGGCCGCTTCGGCGTGCGCAATGATCGCCTTCGACACCGATGCCTACCGCCAGGCATCTACCGAGGCGCCCGCCGAACCCGCGGACGTCGCGCCGGACGCGCTGGCGTGGCTCTTCTACACGAGCGGCACCACGGGTCGTTCCAAAGGCGCGATGCTCACCCATCGGAATCTGCTCGCGATGACGATCGCCTACCTCGCCGACATCGATACGGTCGACGAGCACGCGAGCCTGATCCACGCGGCGCCGATGTCGCATGGCTCCGGGCTGTACATCCCGCCGTACGTCGCTCGCGCGGCACGGCACGTCATCCCGGCGTCCTCGGGATTCGATCCTGCCGAGATGCTTTCACTGTGCGATCGCCATCCTGCGTGCGCGGCGTTCCTCGCACCGACGATGGTGCAACGCCTGCGCCTCGAGGCCGAGCGTTCCGGTCGGCGACCCGGAAACCTGCGCACGATCGTGTACGGCGGCGGCCCGATGTACGTTGACGAGATCAAGCAGGCGATGAGCGCGTTCGGTCAGGTCTTCGTGCAGATCTACGGCCAGGGCGAAGCGCCGATGACGATCACGAGCCTGCGTCGCGCCGATCATGCGCTCGGCGACGATGCGCTGCTCGGTTCGGTGGGCTGGGCGCGGACGGGTGTGGACGTGCGCGTCGTC
>DASSEA010000449.1:0-4105 GCA_035696805.1 Casimicrobiaceae bacterium | reverse complement strand
CGGTGCGGTCCAGATCACGGACGCCGCGGCCGCGATGGTCGCGCTTGGTTCGAAAGTGCGCGTCACGCAGCATGCGTTTTCTGCCGCGCCGGAGCGTGCGGCGTCGCATCGACCGTCGCGGGGAGCGGCTCCGCCGAGTTGATGACGGCGGCGAGATCGGCCGGTGCGTCGATCGCGTAATACGTTACCGGTTCGATGCGTCCCCGCACGTGGACCGTATGCTGCGCAAAGCGCGACATATCGACCGCGGCGGCTGTCGCACACGCCGCGGACACGATGATCGCGCAACGATGATGCTTGGTTTCCGCTTCGAGTCGCGCGGCGACGTTGACCGTATCGCCGAGCGCGGACAGGATCGGCGTCGCCGGCGGTCCCATCGTGCCGACGATCGCATCGCCCGCGTGGACACCGATGCCGGCGACAAGCGGCGTCGGCAGATCATGGACAAGGGCGGCATTGATCCGCGCAAGCCGCGCCTGGATCGCGACGGCGCCGCGCAGCGCATCGCGGCAGCCGCGCGCAAGTCCGGTTTCCGTCCCGTAGAGCGCCATCAGCCCGTCGCCGTTGAACGTCGAATAGTAGCCGCCCGTTTCGCGCAGGGCGTCGGCCAGTTCCGCGAAAAAGCGGTTCAGGATGAAGAACACGTCGTAGGGCAGGCGATGCTCGCCGAGCCGGCTCGACTCGCGCAGATCGACGAACATCACCGCGATGCGACGTTCGTGACCCGGCGTGCGCCGGACGTCGAGATCCGCAGGCGAGACATGCGGAGGCAACAGCGGGGTGATGGTCAGGCTTTTCGTGGGCCGGAGTTGACAGGCGAGCCTCACGTCCTCGGTCGCGCCGATGCGCGACAGCGCGGCGGCTTCGATCGCCTCCACGGGCGGCAATCCCTTGCTGCCGCTGTCGACGCGCACGCGGCAGGTCGTACAGCGTGCGCGTCCCCCACACACTGACGCATGGGGAATGCCGGCGTTGCGCAGTGCCTCGAGCAGCGACAGTCCGACCGGCGCCGTGACGACCCGGCCATTCGCATGGTGAATGCGGTAACTCGCGCCGCGAGCGAGCACGATGCGCCGCACGGCGCGGGCGCCGACGACGAGTCCCAGCAACCCGCCGTAAATCAGGTACGCAAAGTCTTCGCGTTCGGCGAGCCGCGCGCGGACAACCGCGTCGGTGGCAGCGCTCGGGATCGCGGCGGCATCGGGCGGCGCGCCGTAGACGGACGACGACGTCAAGTCCTCCGCCGCCGCCCGCAGCTCGGCGCCGGCGCCGTACAAGCCCAGGAGCGCGAGCAGCGGGACCGTGACGGCCAGCGGATACAAGACGGGAAGCGCGCGCCGGTACCCGGCCCGCAGGCGCAGCCAGAAATGCAGCCCGATGATGAGATGCGTCCAGACGATCAGCACGAGCACCGGCTGGCGTATCGCGCTCAGCGGGTTGCCGAGGATGGCCGCGACGACGCTCCGGTACGTGGGCGTCGTCCCGAGCATTTCGCTCGCGATTCGCGTGCCGAAGACGTGAGGGATCAAGAGCAGCGGCACCAGCAGACCCAGCGCGAGCTGCGCGAATTCCCAGACGGGCATGCGCAGCGTTTTGCGTCGCCACAGCGCGTAGAGCCCGAGCGCGAGATGGGTCAGCAGCGCGCCGTAGAGCGCCAGCGTGCCCGGCACGCTACGCCAGACCGGGAGGAGGACGTCCAGCAGCGCCTGCTGGGCATCGATCGAGATGACGCCAAGCGCATGGTCGACGAAATGCGACGCCACGTAGACGGCAAGCACGAGCCCGGTGATGTTGCGAAGGCGGCGCACGAAGCCGCCCGCGCCGGGAGGGATGCCGATCGCGGGGAGGGCTCGGTCGGTGCGCACGGGCCCGATTGTCGGCTATCCTACCGCCCGCGGGCTACGCCGGCGGCGACGTGCCGGGCGTGGAACAGCGGCGCGTGATGGCTGACCGGCGTCAGAGCCCGTTGGTCGAACGTCTGCAGCGTCGTGCCAGGCGAGGAGCCACCGTGGAAAGACTCGACAACGCCCGAATCCTCATCTACAGCCACGACAGCTTCGGGCTCGGCCACCTGCGCCGCTGCCGGGCGATCGCGCACGCCATCGTCGATCGCTACAAGGGCGTTTCGGTCCTGATCCTGTCGGGCTCGCCGATCATCGGCAGCTTCGACTTCCTGCCGCGCGTCGATTTCGTAAGGATCCCGGGCGTCGTCAAGCTCACGAACGGGGAATATCAGTCGCTCGGGCTGCATATCGACCTCGACCAGACGATGGCGATCCGCGCGGCGATCATTCGCCAGACCGCGGAGAGCTTCCGCCCGCACCTGTTTCTCGTCGACAAGGAGCCGCTCGGTCTCAAGGGCGAGGTCCTGCCGACGCTCAAGATGCTGAAAGCGCAGGGGACGACGCTGGTCCTCGGCCTGCGCGACATCATGGACGACCCGCGACTCTTGTTGCGCGAGTGGAAGCGCAAGAAGGTGCTGCCGGCGCTCGAGCGCCTCTACGACGACATCTGGGTGTATGGGCTCGCCGAGTTCGCCGATCCGCTCCACGGCGTCGCCTGCCCCGCCGAAGTGCGGTCGAAGATGATCTACACCGGCTACCTGCGCCGCTCGGTGCCGCCGATGAAGACCGCCGAGCCGCCGGTCACGCGCGATCCATACGTGCTCGTCACCGTGGGCGGTGGTGACGACGGGATGGCCGTGCTCGACTGGGTGCTGTCCGCGTATGAGCAGGATTCCGGAATTCCGCTCGGCGCGGTCATCGTCACCGGACCGTTCATGGCCCCCGAACAGCAGCGGCGCTTCCGCGAGCGCGCCGAGCGCCTGCAGCGCATCGAGGTGCTGACGTTCGACGCCCATCTCGAGTACCTGATGGCGCGGGCCGTCGGCGTCGTCGCGATGGCGGGCTACAACACGTTCTGCGAGATCCTGTCGCTCGACAAGCGCGCGATCCTGGTGCCGCGGGTGCGCCCGCGGCGTGAGCAGGTGATGCGCGCGAGGCGCGCGGCGGCGCTCGACCTTGCGCACGCGCTCGATCCGGAGCAGCCGCAGGATCCGGCGATCATGACCGCAGCACTGCAGAACCTGCACCGGCAACCGGCGCCGTCGGAGCGCGGGGCAGCTGACATGCTGAACGGACTCGACGTCATCACCGACCTCGTCGCCGAGCGCGTCGGGCGCCCGTCCCGGCGGATTCGAGCCGTCGCGTCGCAACGTTGACCCCCGCGCGCGGCACGCTGGCACGCTGATGCGCAGCGTGCTCGTCTACGTCCAGCACCTGCTGGGCATCGGCCACCTGATGCGTGCGCGGCAGATCGCCGAGGCGCTGGCCGACCACGGCTTCGACGTACACCTGGTGAGCGGCGGCATGCCGATCGGCGGCCGGATGCCGCGTGGCGTCCGTACGGTGCAATTGCCCCCGATCCGCGTCTCGGACGCGAGCTTCACGCCGCTCCGCGACGCTGCGTTCGATCCGATCGACGACGCGTATCGGCTTCGGCGGCGGGAATTGCTGCTCGGCGCGTACGCGGAAGCCGCGCCGTGTGCCGTGCTGTTCGAAACGTTTCCGTTCGGCCGGCGCGCGCTCCGCTTCGAGCTGCTGCCGCTGCTCGAACGCATCGCCGCGACGCGGCCGCGGCCGCTCGTCGTGAGCTCGATCCGCGAAATCCTGCAACTGCAGCACAAGCCCGAGCGCGAACGGGAGATGCTCGCGTGGGCCGCGCAATGGTTCGATGCGATCTTCGTGCACGGCGATCGTCGTTTCGCGCGCTTCGAGGATACGTTCTCGTTCGCTGGCGAACTCGTGCCTCCGGTGCATTACACCGGTTTCGTCGCGGGCCGGCCGCTGGCCGAGCGTGAGGCCGCGCAGGGAGTGCGCGACGAGATCGTCGTGTCGGCGGGCGGCGGCGGTGTCGGCGTCGACCTGCTTGCCACTGCGCTTGCGGCACGCGCGCATTCGCGCTTGCGCGACCCGACGTGGCGCGTCCTTGCCGGTCCGAATGTCACGGACGCGGGATTCGAGCGCCTGCGATCGATGGCCGGACCGAGCGCGATTGTCGAGCGCTCGCGGTCGGATTTCGCAGACGTGCTGCAGCGCGCGCTCGT
>DASSEA010000448.1:0-3092 GCA_035696805.1 Casimicrobiaceae bacterium | reverse complement strand
GGCGCTCGTCGATGCGCTGGTGCGGCCCGGCCACCCGTCGACGCCGGGCTACAGCGACCCGGCGTATCCAATCTACGGGCGAAGGACTTTGGGGTCAGAGCAATAAGTCGCGCGATGGCTGCCGCGATAATGCCGCAACCTACACCGCGCGACTTATTGCTCTGACCCCAAAGTCAAAACGCGCGCGACCTATTGCTCCCCAAAGTCTGATTCTCAGCAGGCGCGCGCCATCCGCGCGGCGGTGCTGTCGTGCGGCGACACGTTCTTGTGCAGCGCCCGCGGTTCGTCCAGCTGCAGGTGACCGAGTTCGAGAGATCCCTCGGCCTGGCGAATGTCCTGCCGGTCGACGTCCCGCGGGTTCTGGCCGCGCATGATCTGCGTGCCGCTCGTGAGGGCGACGACCTTGCACTCGTCGCGCTGAGCCTCCGCATTCGCGACGGCCTGCGGGCCGTTCAGCGTCTCGCATCCCGACATCGCCAGCGCGATGCCGCAAAACAGTCCGATGATCGATCGTTTCATTGCGTTGCTCCTCGAAGCCTCCTGCCAAGGTGAACAGCGAAGACGGCGCGCGTAATCCAGGTCGCCTGCACGAAGCTTACGCCCCGGCCAGCTGGAACGGATAGATCGACGGCAGCGCGAGGATTCGTGTGAGTTCATCGAGCGCGCGCCGCGATTCGTCGACGAGCGCCGGGTCGCGCAGGTCGGCCGCGGCAAGGCGGTCGCGATAATGACCCCGGATCCATCCGTCGAGCGTCGTGTCGAGTGCGGGGGTCAGGAAGACGTTCGCGCGCACCGCCGAGCGGTCGTCATCGTTCAGCGGAACGCGTAGTCGCAGGCACGCGGGGCCACCGCCATTGCGCATGCTCTGGCGCAAGTCGAACGTTAGCACGTCGGCGATCGGCGAGCCGTCCGCGACGAGCCGGTCGAGGATCTGCGACGTCGCGCGATGCACGCGGCATTCCTCCGGCGCGACGAGCAGGAAACGATCGCCTTGCAGTGGCAGCAACTGGCTGTTGAAGAGGTAGGTGCCGACGGCGTCAGCGACGGGCAGCTCGTCGTCGCGGATCACCACGGCGGTGAACGCGGGGCCGACGGCCGCGGCGAGCGCATCGAGCACGCGCGCCTGCTCGACGAACGCCCGTTCGTGGCAGAACAGGAACGTGCCTTCGCCGACGGCGATGACGTCATTGTGAAAGACGCCGCTGTCGATCGCGTCGGGCCGCTGCTGCGCGAACACCGTGCGCATGGGGTCGAGGCCGTGCCGGCGTGCGATCGCTTCGCTCGCTTCACGCGTCTGCCGCGCCGGGAATCGCGCAGGCGGGACACTTCCACCGAAGGCCCGCCGCCCATACACGAAGAACTCGATGCCCGCGTCACCCGGCGTTCCGAAGCGCGTGTGATTGGCTGCGCCTTCGTCGCCGAACTGCGGGGCGGCAGGGAGAATGTCGTGCACGCAACAGCGCGCGCTGTCGCTGAAGATCGCGCGCAGCACGCGCGTCGTCGTCGTCGGCTCGAGCGAACGATGGAAATGCGTGACGAGATTCGCCGGTGTGACGTGCATGCGGCCGTCCGCGCAATCAGCGGCGGCGCTGATCGTCGCGGCATTGGCCGCCCACATCGCCGCAGCCGACGAACATGCAGCGAGTAATTCGGGCGCATCGCGGCCCGCGGCGACGATCACGTCGTGGTCGGTGCCGTCGAAGCCGAGCGCGCGCAGCGCGCCGACATCGGGGCGTTCCTGCGGCGGCAAGACGGCCTGTGGGAATCCGCGTGCAGCGAGCGCGCGCATCTTGGCGAGACCCTGCAACGCGGCTTCGCGCGGATTGGCGTCCTGTAACGCGTTCCGCTCGGCGGCGAGGTTGCCGCGTGCGAGCCCGGCGTAGTTGTGCGTCGGACCCGGGATCCCGTCGAAGTTGGTTACGCCCATGTGCGCGGCGCGTTTCGTCTTCATCGCAGGCAGCGCGCTGGTTCCGGTTTCCGGATCGATCATCGATCGGCGGGCGCGAGCGGCACGACGCGCACGCTGTCGCCTTCGGTCACGCCGAGCGCTTCAGCGGCGTACGGCAGCAGCGGGAAGCGATCGACGCGCGGAGGCGCGGCGGTCACGAGGGCGCGGAATTCCGCGAACTTGCGATTGCACACGAGCCACAGGACGTCGTCGGTCAGACTGTCCGGCACCGGGTCTTCCTCGCCGAGCGTGCAGGTCATGACCGTGGAACGCCGCACAGCGTCGATGTTGTCACGCGCACATTCGAGCGTCGGCCCCGCATCGAAAATGTCGACGTAACCCTCATAGCGGAATCCTTCCTGCTCCAGCATTGCGCGCGCGGGCGCGGTGTCGGCGTGCACGCTGCCGATTGCCTCGCGCGCCGTCGCCGGCAGCAGGTTCACGTAGACCGGATGCTTCGGCATCAGTTCGGCGATGAACGACTTCTGCCCCAGTCCGGTGAGGTAGTCCGCCGTCGAGTACTCCATCGCGAAGAAATGCCGGCCGAGACCTTCCCAGAACGGACTCGTGCCATCGGCTTCGAGCCGCCCGCGCAATTCGGCGATCACCTTGGGCGCGAACAACTTCTCGAACTCCGCGATGAACATCAGCCGGCATTTCGCCAACAAGCTGCCGTTCTTGCCGATCCGGTAGCGTTGATCGAGAAACAGCGAGCAGAGCTCGGTGTGCCCGGTGTGATCGTTCGACAGGAACAGCGTCGGCGAGACCGTGTAGACGTTGAGCGCGCGGGACGCGTGCACGAGCGTGCCGACGTGGTAGTTGTACCAGGGCTCGCGCAGGCCGACCGCCGCCTCGATCGCGCTGATGCCGACGACGCGTTCGGCGGTACCGTTGCCGCCTTCGGCGAGGACGAACATGTAGCACGCGGTCGCCTTGTCGGCGGCGCCGTCGAACGATGCGAGCGAGCGCTCGATTCGCTGCCGTAAGCGATCGCGATCCGCTGGCAGCGTCGTCAGGCCAGTGCCCGTCTGCTCGGACAGCGCGAGCACGACCGGCAGGTCATCGCGCACGATCGGCCGAACGAAGAACATGGGAGATTCGGTGTCGGAGGTGTAATTATTCCGGCGTCAGAGACGGCGCCACG
>DASSEA010000447.1:0-4762 GCA_035696805.1 Casimicrobiaceae bacterium | reverse complement strand
CTCCGACGGCTTCAGCATCACGCGGTTGCCCGCGGCGAGCGCCGCGACGACGGGCGCGAGCGCAAGCTGTATCGGATAGTTCCAGGGGCTGATGACGCCGACGACGCCGCGCGCCTGCGAAACGATCGAAGCCGACGCTGGAAGCAAATGCCACGGCGTCCTCACGCGCCGTGGCCGCATCCAGCGCCGCAGATGCCGCATCGCATAACGCGCTTCCGCCGCCACGATGTAAAGCTCGGCGAGCCGCGTCTCCTGCGCCGAACGGTGGCCGAAATCCTCGTCGACTGCGGCGATGAAATCCCGCTCGTGCTGGTTCACGATCTGCACGAGACGCGACAGCCGGTCGCGCCGCACGCGGAGATCCGGAGCACGATCGGTGACGAACGCTGCGCGTTGGCGATGAAACAGCGCCGTTGGATTGACGTCGCGGGCTGCCGCGGGCAGGTCGGTCGGTGCGTTCATCGAGTCTCGCCGATGCGGTGTCGCTGCGTCAGGGCGCTGCCTCGCGAAGCGCAGGACGCGGCCGCAATACGGACCCCGTACCGGCGACGATCAGCGCCGCCCCCGCGACCATCGGCAGCGTGATTGTCTCATCGAGGAACAACCGACCCCACACCATGCCGAAGGCCGGCATCAGGAACGTAACCGTCATCGCGCGCGTCGGCCCCACGTCGGCAATCAGCCGGAAATACAGCGCGTACGCGGCGGCGCTGCACACGAGCGCGAGGAGCAGCACGTTGACGACGATGGCGGGCGTGATCGCGGCATGCACGGGTGTCGCCAGCGCGAACGGAAGGAGTGCGGCACCGCCGAGGAGCTGGCTCCAGCCCGCGACCGCCAGCGGTGCAAGCGGGCGCGTGCGGCGCTTCAGCCACACGCCGGCAAGCGCGTAGCACAGCACAGCGCCGAGGCTCGCACCGACGGCGAGCACGACGGGCCAATCCGGCGTCATCGGACCTGCCCGACTGACGAGCGCGACGCCCGCCGCACCGACGACGAGCCCCGCCACCTTCGGCGCATCGAGCGGCTCGCCGAGCCAAAGCGCAGACGCCATTGCGCCGAACATCGGCAAAGCAGCGTTGAGGATGACGAGATACGACGCGGGCAACGTCAGCGCGGCATACGCGAACAGCAGAAACGGCAGCGACGAATTGAGTACACCGACGAACAGGTAAGCGCGCCAGTTCTCACGCACATCGAGATGCCTGCGCAGGGCGACGAATGCAAGCGCCAGCGCAGCGCCCGCGAGCAGCATGCGCGACGTCGCGACCCACACCGGTCCGAGCACCGGCGCGAGCACGCGAATGAAGACGAACGACGCGCTCCAGATGATCGAGAGCGCGAGAAGCCGCGCGATGTCCGCAGCGCGCATTCACGCAACGTAGCGGGCAGCGCCAACGCGGTCGCGCGACTCGAGTTCCAGCAGCGCTCGTTTGCGATCGAGCCCCCCCGCGTAGCCGGTCAGCGCGCCGCCGCTGCCCATGATGCGGTGACACGGAACCACGATCATCAGCGGGTTGCGGCCGGTCGCCGCGCCCGCTGCACGAATGGCCCGTGGACGGCCGCAACGACGCGCAAGTTCGGCGTACGTGATCGTCTCGCCGAACGGCACGGCACGGATCTTCGACCACACGTCCTGCTGGAATGCCGTGCCCTCCGGCGCCAGCGACAGGTCGAACGTCGTGCGCGCGCCGGCAAAATAGTCGCGGAGCTGCGCCGTCGCCCTGCGAAACAGCGGCAGCCGAGGCGAAAGCTGCCATTGCGCCGCCGCCATCGGAAAATACTTCTGCTGCACGACATAAACGCCGCACAGCGCATCGCCGGAGGCGTTGGCGACCAACAGCAGATCGCCGAGCGGGCTCGTCATTCCACATCGAAGTTTCATCGGTACCATCAGGCGTTCCTCCACAGATGCATGACCGCGTACGCGCGCCACGGTCGCCAGGCTTCGCTTCGTTCGCGCGCACGCGCCGCGCGCGTCTCGCCGAGCGCGCGCAGCACCGCGAGATCGTTGTCCGGAAAGGCATCTGGCCAGCCGAGCGCACGCATGGCGATGTAACTCGACGTCCATGATCCGATGCCGGGAATCAGTTCCAGCGCCTTGCGCGTCCGCTCGACGTCCGCGCCGACCGTCAGCGCGATGTCGCCGCGCGCGACAGCGCCGGCCAGGTCCCGCAGCGTCCGTGCACGTGCCACGGTCAATCCGATGCTGCGCAGTTGCTCAACGTCCGATGCTGCGAGCGTTGCGGCATCCGGGAATGCATGCGTGAGCCCGCCGGCGGCTTCGCGCGTCAGCGGCGTGCCGAACGCGGAAACCAGGCGGCCGAGCAGCGTGCGTGCACCGGCCACGCTCACCTGTTGCCCGAGGATGGCACGCACGGCGAGTTCGAATCCGTCGAACGTACCGGGAACACGCAAACCGGGATGATCGTGCGCGAGCTTTCCGAGGCACGCCGCGATCGGTGCCGGATCGCACGCGAGGTCGAACGCATGACGGACCCGAGCCAGCACTGCCGGCACGACCGCGGCGAGCGATGCCGAAACGTGGATGCATAATGTATTGCGCCGCGAAGTCTGCGTGACGGCGATCCAGCCGACGGCGCGCACCTTCCGCCGCTCGATGGCGAGCGTGCGACGATAGCTGCTCTCGTCGACGGTCTCGATGCCGGCGACCGCGCGTGCGCGCAAAAAAGCGAGCAGCGATTCCCAGTCGTACGGAGGGCGGTACGCCAGCTCGAAACGCATCGACGGCGGCAAAGATTCGGGCGCGGCATCGCGTCGCAGGCGCGATGGCGGCATTCGATACCGTTCGCGAATCAGCGCGTTGAAGCGTCGCAGGCTGCCAAAACCGCTGGCGAGTGCGACGTCGAGCACGGGCAACGGCGTGTCGGTCAGCAGGCGCTTCGCGAGCAGCAGCCGCTGCGTCTGCGCGTATTCGATCGGCGATACCCCGAACTCCGCGCCGAACACGCGCCGCAGGTGGCGGCTGGTGATTCCGACGCGCGCCGCCAGCGCTTCGACGCCGCCATGCTCGAGCACGCCGTCTTCGATCAACGCCACGGCCGCCTGCGCGAAACGCGCCGACGCGTCGATGCTCGCAAGCCCGGGGGCGAGTTCAGGACGGCACCGCAGGCACGGCCGGAAACCTTCGACCTCGGCCGCCGCTGCACTCCTGAAGAAGCGGCAGTTCTCGCGGCGGGGCAGCCGCACGGTGCACACGGGCCGGCAATAGATGCGCGTCGTTCGCACGCCAACGAAAAAGCGGCCGTCGAAGCGGGCGTCGTGCGTGCTGAGCGCGCGATAGCAGCTGGCGGAATCGAGGCGCATGCCCTGCATTATCCGCGAATGCGAACAGCGCACTCGCCGTTTTCGGACACGGAAGCGACCCCTGCGGCGCGAGCGGACGCATAATGCGGCACACGCCGCTAACCGCTGCTCAAGCATGGCTCGCGCCACACCCAAGGAGTGCCTGTGCTGATCCGCATTTTCGAACGCCTCGCCATCGCGATCATGTTGGGCGCCGCCGCGTCCGTGGCCGCCCAGCCGCTGCAAAGACTCGTGTTCACGACCGATTGGCTCGCGCAGGCCGAGCACGGCGGTTTCTACCAGGCCGTTGCCGAAGGCACGTACCGCAAGTACGGACTCGACGTGCAGATCCGCATGGGGGGCCCGCAGGTCAACGGGCTGCAACTGCTCGCCGCCGGACAGGTCGACATCGCGATGGCGGATGCACTGCAGGTCCTGTCCGCCGTCGAACAGAACGTGCCGCTCGTCGCATTCGCCGCCACGTTCCAGAAGAATCCGACCGTCATCATTTCACACCCAGGCGCGAATCGACTGGAAGACCTCAAGGGCAAGCCGATTGCAATCGGCGCGGCCAGCAACACGACGTTCTGGCCGTGGCTTCGTCAGAAATACGCGTTCACCGATGCGCAGAAACGGCCTTACGGCTTCTCCGTCCAGCCGTTTCTCGCCGATCGCACGTTATCGCAACAGGGATTCGCGACGTCCGAGCCGTTCTCGATCGAAAAGGGTGGCGTTCGTCCGGTCGTGTTCCTGCTTGCGGATTTCGGCTATCCGCCGTATTCCGAAGCACTCGTTGTCACGCGCACGACGCTCGCGAAGCGCACGGATGCATTGGAACGCTTTCTGCGCGCTTCCGCGGAAGGCTGGCGCAGCTATCTTGCGAATCCGCAACCGGGTAACGCGCTGATCAAGGCAGGCAATCCCGAAATGACCGACGAGCTGCTCGCGTACGGCGTGCGCAAGCTGGTCGAGCACGGCATCGTGACGAGCGGCGATGCGCGCAAGTTCGGCCTGCTGACGATGACGGATGCGCGCTGGCAGGCGACGATCGAGTTCCTGCGCGCTGCCGGCCTCGCCAAGGCAGGCGCCGACTACAAAAGCGCGTACACGCTCGATCTGGTCAAGGCAGTGCGCGTCGTACCGTAGGGCGATGCGCTCGACCGTCGCCGGCACGCCGGCTCGCGAAGGGCCGTCGGACATGAAACAACCGGCCGCAGCCGAAGCACCGATCGTCGACATCGTTCGTGTCCGCAAGACGTTTGACAACCGCACGCACGCACTCTCCGACGTCACGCTCTGCGTCCGGCGCGGTGAGTTCCTGGCGCTCGTCGGTCCTTCGGGTTGCGGTAAATCCACGCTGTTGAGCCTGATTGCGGGCCTTGACCACCCGTCGACGGGACGCTTGTCCTGGTGGGGAAGGCCGTTCGCCGAAACCGGCGGCGCCGGTCGACGCATC
>DASSEA010000446.1:0-5411 GCA_035696805.1 Casimicrobiaceae bacterium | reverse complement strand
CACACGATTACCGGCGCCATCGTCGGCGTTGGCGCCGCGCGGCGCGTTGCGGCCGTCCGCTGGCATGTCGCGCAGCGCATCGTCGTCGCGTGGGTGGTGACGCTGCCGGCGGCGGCGTTGATGGGCGCTGCCGTCTATGCGCTGTCGAGCGCGTTCGGCTGACCCGGCCGCGTCGGGCTAGCGCTCGCGCGAATTCGGCTGACGATATCAGCGCGTTACATCTTCGGCAGCGTCACGCCCTGCTGCCCCTGGTACTTGCCGCCGCGATCCTTGTACGACGTTTCGCACACCTCGTCGGATTCGAAGAACAGCACCTGCGCGACGCCTTCGTTGGCGTAGATCTTCGCGGGCAGGGGCGTGGTGTTCGAGAACTCCAGCGTCACGTGACCCTCCCACTCCGGCTCGAGGGGCGTCACGTTCACGATGATGCCGCAATTACTTACGAAAATCCCGGCTTCCACGGCGAAGTTGCCGGCCTCCGGAACGGTGAGGCAATAAACGTCGTGGTCGCCGGGCGTTTCGCGCACAGCGACGACCTTGTGATTTCGTCGCGGTGCCGAGCGCCCCGCGAACTGCGCTATTACAGTCGGAAAGCGTCGGAACGCTGATCGATCGCAGTTGAGCATTCTCGCGGCCCCGCGTATCGATCCCGTTTGATGCAAAGCCCAATGTACGGCCTCGGCATCGATTTCCTCGCGGAGTCGAATCGCGCGTGCAACCTCAGCTTGCTGCCTTCGACGCGTTCCATCGTCTCGCGCCCAGGCGGCCGCACTTAGCGCGCCTTGCCGGATGCGCTCAGACGGATCGCTGTACCGTCGAACCAACGCCTCTCGATGGCGCTCGCGCGTCGCGTTTCCCGGATGGCGCCGCGCTTCGCAAAGCCGTTCGCGAACGGTCGCGTATCGCGGATCGCTCCAGAACGCCCGCGCGCGCTTTTCCTGCGCTGCCGAGAATCGCAGCCTCCAGGCGGCGTCCTGTGCAAGACGAGCGAGCGCGTCGCTGATCGCCGCACCATGCGCCCCCCGATCGAAGCCATCGCCGTAGCTTTCATCGTTATGCAGGCGGATATGTTCGGATGACGCCATGCGCTCGATGTTCGTAGGCCGATTGTTGCGGCGGTCGAAGTCGATGTGATGCCGGTGCGTGCCCGGGACATCGGAGTAGAGGGCGCCGCGGAGATTCCATTCATCGGCGAGCCGGTGCGTCGGATACAGGTGTCCGTTCAGGGGTTGATACACGGACTCGTAGCCGCGTATCAGCTCGCGATACAACGGCATCAGCGAATGGCCGGGCCGTAAGGCGGCCGCCGGTTGCATGCGTCCGTCCCGCTGCATGAAGTCGTGATCGGGCGTCGCAGCAATTACTTCTCCATTGTCCAGCTCGATTTCCAGCAACGAATCCCGCCCGACGTATCGTGGTGCATCCAGCAGCGACACATAAATACGACCGTAGGCACCGACGCTATAACCCCAGAACAACTCTCCTGCGTCCGCCCGCCGGGCCATGTCTTCGAGTGTGGGCGAAGTCCCGTCAACGAGCGCAACGCGGGTGTCGCCTCGAAAGCAGCGTGCATACGTCGATTTTCCAAGGCACGCGACGAGCACGTTCCGGGGAATTCGGAAGTACTCGACCGTCCGCGCCAATGCGAACGAATTCGGCGGGATGATGCAGACGCTTCCCTTGAAATCCACGAACGATCCCGCGTCGAAGGCCTTTGGATCGACGATCGTCGAATTGATGTTGGTGAAGATCTTGAATTCGTCGGAGCAGCGGACGTCATAGCCATAGCTCGACGTGCCGTACGACACGATCCGGTGCCCGTTCACCTCGCGGACCTGCCCCGCTTCGAACGGCTCGATCATCCGGTGCCCTTCCGCCATGCGGCGGATCCATTTGTCTGCCTTGATTGACATGGCTCGTGTCGGGTTTCGTGGCGTGTGACGTGGCAGTCCTTACCCGGTCTATTATCCGTGCCGGCACCGACTGTCAAGACTGCTTCGGCGTGGAGTCGCGTCGCGCTTGCGCGGCTCCGCCGACGTGTGCACTAATGAGGGACGGTCGACACGTCGGCGTGCTTGGTCCGCATCACCATCCTGCAGGGAGATTCTCGATGTTTCGACGTCTCGCAATCGCTGCGCTTTTCGTCGCCACGCAGTCCACCGTCGCGCTCGCGCAGTCACAGCCCGACTACGGCGATGACGTCTACAAGCCCTCGATGGGCCAGGCGGGGAAGGACGTCATCTGGATTCCGACGCCCGAAGCGTTGATCACCGCCCTCCTTACCGCAGCCCGGGTTACCGACAAGGACATCGTCTACGACCTCGGCGCCGGCGACGGCCGCATTCCGATCGCAGCGGCGAAGCAGTTCGGCGCCCGCGCGGTGGGCATCGAGTACGACGCCGACATGGCGGAGCTTGCGCGACGCAACGCGCGGCGCGCGGGTGTCGAGCAGAAGGTACGCATCATCACCGGCGACATCTTCAAGGAGAGCTTCGCCGACGCAACCGTCGTGACGATGTACCTGCTTCCCGACCTGAACCTGAAGCTCCGGCCGCTGCTGCTCAAGATGCCCCCCGGCACGCGCGTCGCATCGCACGCGTTCAACATGGGCGACTGGGAGCCCGACCAGTTGCTGTCGGTGGACGCGCGCGACGGCTATCTCTGGTACGTGCCTGCCGACGTCGAAGGGACGTGGGCGTTCAAGGAAGACGGATGGAACACCGAGGGCACGCTCACGATCGTCCAGCGCTATCAGCGCATCGGTGGAACGGTGACGATCGGCGGCAAGACGCAGCCGGTGCTGGGGCCGGCGTTACGGGGTGACAAGCTCACGTTCGCGTTCAACGATGCGGATGGACTGCTGCGCGCAGCGCATGTCGTCGTCAACGGGCGTGAATTCAAGGGAACGCTGAGCGGCCGCGGGCCCGGCAGCATCACGATCACCGGCGTGCACCGCTAGCTGATGCGCAGCGGCGCGGACGCTGTAGCGATGACCGCTGCCGGCGAGGGCGTCGGCGCACCGCAGCCGAAGCTGCGCCGCCGCGATGCGATCGCGATCATCGTCGGCATCGTCATCGGTGCGGGCATCTTCAAGACGCCGTCGCTCGTCGCGGGAACGACGGCCGACGGCGGATGGGCGATGGCCGCATGGCTGCTCGGCGCACTCGTGTCGCTCGCCGGTGCGCTGTGTTATGCCGAGCTCGCTGCCGCGTATCGACACCCCGGTGGCGACTACCATTTCCTGACGCGGGCGTACGGCCGCGATGCGAGCTTCCTGTACGCATGGGCGCGTGCCACCGTCATCAACACCGGTGCCATCGCGCTGCTCGCGTTCGTGTTCGGCGATTACGTGTCAACCGTCGTTCCGCTCGGTGCCGCGTCCGGCGCGATCTGGGCGGCGGTGATCGTCGTTGCACTCACCCTCGTGAACATCGCCGGCCTGCACGTGTCGGCGCGAACGCAGAACTGGCTGACGATCGTCGAGGTCGCCGGACTCGTCGCAGTCGTCGCCGCCGCGACGGTGCTGGCGACGACGAGCACGACGTCCGGTGCCGTCCCGATGTTCGCCAAGGCGCCGTCGGCGGGCCTGTTCGGGCTCGCGATGGTGTTCGTTCTCCTGACCTACGGCGGCTGGAACGAGGCGGCGTACCTCTCGGCGGAGTTGCGCGGCGGCAAGCGAGCGATCTTGCCGGTGCTGGTGGCGAGTCTCGCCATCATCACCGTCGCCTACGTGGCCGTGAACGTCGCGCTGTTGAACGCGCTCGGCCTTTCCGGACTCGCGGACAGCAAGGCCCCGGGCGCCGACGTCATGCGCCGCGCTTTCGGGGACGTCGGTAAGCAACTGATCGCCCTCGCCGTCGCAGTCGCCGCCCTCACGTCGATCAATGCAACGATGATCGTCGGCGCGCGCACGAACTACGCGATGGCCCGCGACTGGCGCGCGCTGCGCTTCATGAGCGGCTGGCATGCCGCCAGAGGCGTGCCCGTCGCGTCCTTCGTGGTGCAGGGCCTGATCGCGCTCGCGCTCGTCGCCTTCGGCGCGCTGCAGCACGACGGCTTCGAAGCGATGGTCGAGTTCACCGCACCGGTTTTCTGGGCATTCCTGTTCCTCGTCGGCATCGCGGTGTTCGTGCTGCGGGCGCGCGATGGCGATTCCGAACGCCCCTTTCGCGTGCCGCTTTATCCGTTCACGCCGATCGTGTTCTGTGCCGCGTGCGCGTGGCTCACGTGGTCGAGCATCGCGTACGCCGCGAGCCGCAATGCGATTCGCGTGTCTCTGTTCGTGATGGCGGCCGGCGTCGTGGCGTGGCTGCTGACGCGGGGGCGAAGCAAGAGCCCGCGCTGACCCGCAGGTGTCGGAGGTGTAATTTTCGGTCAGCCTCCCGTTCGGAAAATTACACCTCCGACACCGTCAGGTGTTCTGCACGACGATGTTCGGGAACTTCGCGGAGAAATCCTCGGCCTTCTGCGCGACGAAGATCGCGACCTTGCGCGCGATCGCCTTGTAGGCATTGGCTGCGGCGCCATCGGGATTGGCGATCACCGACGGACGTCCCGAGTCGGCCTGCTGGCGAATCGTGATGTCGAGCGGAAGGCTGCCGAGGAACGGCACGTTGTAATCGCGACACATCCGTTCCGCGCCGCCCTCGCCGAAGATGTGTTCGGCGTGTCCGCAGTTCGAGCAGATGTGGATCGACATGTTCTCGACGATGCCGACGATCGGCACGCCGACCTTCTCGAACATCTTGAGTCCCTTGCGCGCGTCGATCAGCGCGATGTCCTGCGGCGTCGTCACGATGACCGCGCCGGTCACGGGCACCTTCTGCGCAAGCGTCAGCTGAATGTCACCGGTCCCGGGCGGCATGTCGACGATCAGGTAATCCAGATCGCGCCATTGGGTGTCCTTCAAAAGTTGCTCGAGCGCTTGCGTCACCATCGGCCCGCGCCAGACCATCGGCGTGTCGGTGTCGATCAGGAACCCGATGGACATCGCCTGCACGCCGTAGGCTTCGAGAGGCTCGAGCGTCTTGCCGTCCTTCGACTCGGGCCGCCCGGCGAGCCCGAGCATCATCGGTTGCGACGGTCCGTAGATGTCGGCGTCGAGCACGCCGACCGTCGCGCCCTCGGCCGCCAGTGCGAGCGCCAGGTTGGCGGCCGTCGTGGATTTGCCGACACCCCCCTTCCCGCTCGCAACGGCAACGATGTTCTTGACGCCGGGAATCAGCTTGACGCCGCGCTGCACCGCGTGCGACGTCGTGCGCTGCGACAGACTCACGTGCACGCGCGCAACACCGGGCAGCGCTGCCACGGCGTCGTGGACGAGCCGTTTCAGCGACTCGTGCTGGCTCTTCGCCGGATAACCGATCTGCAGATCGACGTTGACGTCATCGCCATCGACGCGAATCTTCTTC
>DASSEA010000445.1:0-5663 GCA_035696805.1 Casimicrobiaceae bacterium | reverse complement strand
GCTTCCGCCCCGCCTTCGTTCTGATGGCGCTCGCGCTCGTCGTCCATTTGGGCGCGTTGCTCGGGCAACTGGCATGGTTGCAATTTTCAGCGTGGCGGGTGTCGCGCGCCTTGATTGCGCAGTCCACATCCGCCGGCATTTCCGTGGCTGCGACCCCAAGCGCCGCGTTTGCGGCGATCACGCGGCGTTACGACGCGGCACTGCGCCAAGCGGGCAAGCCAACCGCGAGCGACGCGATGCCGCTGCTCGCACGTGCGGCGCCGTCGATTGCGAGCTTGCCGCCCGGCAGCCTGAAGTCGATGCACTATGCAAACGACGCGTGGACGCTGGAACTCGCGAATGTGGGTCCCGACCGGATTTCCGGCGTCACGCAGGCGCTCGACCGTGCCGGTGTCGCGGCCGTATCGGCCACCGCGGCAGGCGGGACGCGCATGCGCCTCACACTCGACGCGAGCGCGCGATGAACGGCGACCGAGGGCATGCATCGCTAAACGGATGGCGCGACATGCCCGCCGCACGCAAGGCCGCGTGGTTTGCCCTCGGACTGCTCCTGCTGGTCGTCGTTGCCATCGTCGCGACGCCCCCGCTGACGGCAGCGATCGCGCGCGCGGAAGCGGACGTTGCGCGCGACACGCTACTGCTGCAGAGCGCGCGCAAGCGCATCGCCGACGGCGAAGCACTGGCGGGCTCCATTCCCCCGGCACGCACGGGCGACGTGCGCGCGGCGGTCGAAGCCGAGTTCGCGCGTCATGGCCTCCGCGCAGCACCGACCGCAACGCCTGCGGTCGACGGGCAGTTCGGCGTGGTCGTTGGCGACGCGTCGTTCGATACGCTCGTCCGTGCGCTCGACGCGCTGGCGCGCAGCGACGCCGCGAATGTCGTCGAAGCGCGCTTTACGGCACTCGTGCAGCGCGGCCAAGTGCGCGCCGAGCTCACGTTCGGCCGATGACGCCGCGCGCCGTCGCGAGCGATATCGCCAGCACTCGGCGACCGGTGCCAGGCCCAACGGCGGACCGCTGATGGCGTGGGCGTGGGGGCGCCGGCTCGCGATCCTTGCGATCTTCGTCGCGGCGGTCGCGGTGCTGGCGCCTGCGTCCCTCGTCGAAGCGCCGCTCGCGGCGAGAACGCAGAATCGCGTGCGGCTCTCGGAGAGCACAGGCTTCTGGTGGAAAGGTCGCGGCACGCTCGCACTCGGCGACGGCAGCGCGCGGCTGCCCATCGCGTGGCGGATGGAGCTTCCGCCGTTACTCCGCGGACAATTCGTCACACACGTGATCGATGACACCGGCGGCGCCGCGCGCGGCACGGTCACCACGGACGCACGGCGCGTCGAGGTGCGTGACGCCCATGTCCGCATTCCCGCGCAAATGATTGGCACGCTGGACCCCCGCATGCAGGGCATCGCCCTGGGTGGCGCGGTCGTGGTCGACGCGCCTGCGCTGAACTTGGGGGACGCACCGTCAGGCGAGTTGCGTGCGGCATGGGAGCGCGCGCGCATCGTGGCAGGTGAAACGGTCATCGATTTCGGTACGGTTTCGCTGGCTGCGGCGCCGGCACGCGACGGATGGTCGGGAACGATTGGCAACACGGGTGGCGATGTCGTCGTGACCGGCACGGTCAACGCTCGCGGCAGCGGTGCGGATGCCGCATTGTCGCTGCAGCCGACCGCGGCGACGCCGACCAACGTCCGCGACCTATTGCCGCGCCTCGGCAGCCCGGACGGCAGCGGAGGTGTGCGTATCGCATGGCGCGGTGAACGCGCAGGATGAGCCGCGTTCGTCACGCCGCGCGTCGCGTCGCTCTCGCAAACGAGCCTCGGCGCGATGCGATCGAACCCCCCGCGCAGCGCGCTACGCCACGCGCACGCGTCGACGGTCTCGACGCGTTGCGCGGCGTCGCCATCGTCGCGATGATCGTCTACCACTTCTGTTTCGATCTTCGCTATTTCGGCGCGCTGCGCGCGGACTTCGAGCACGATATCCACTGGCTTGCCGCGCGTACGCTGATCCTTTCGTCGTTCCTGCTGATCGCGGGCATCAGCATGGTGCTCGCGCGAAGAAATCCTGCAGCCGATGCACGCTGGTGGCGTCACGTCGTGACCATCGGCGGCACTGCGTTGCTGGTGAGCCTCGCGAGCTGGCTGGTGTTCCCGCGTTCGTACATCTGGTTCGGCGTGCTGCACGCGATCGCAGCTTCACTGCTGATCGCGCGACCCGTGGTCGATCGGCCGACCGTTGCGTTCATCATCGGCATCGTCGTGATCGTCGCGGGCGTCGCGTGGGCGCATCCGATGTTCGACAATCGTGCGCTCGGCGTGCTCGGCTTCATGACGCACAAGCCCACCACCGAGGATTACGTGCCGCTGTTCCCGTGGACGGGCCTGTTGTTGATCGGCATCGCGGCGGGGCATGCGCTTGCGCGCCGACAGTTCGCCTTGCTCGCGCCCCTCGGACACGCGCCGGCCGCGTTGCGATGGATGGGCCGGCACAGCCTCGTCATCTATCTCGTGCATCAGCCGCTGATATTCGGACTGCTTGCCGCCTTGCTGCGTCGGTAGGCACGCGCGCTCGGCAGGGTCTGCGAGCGTCGCCGGCCGTGGGACCGATCCCGTATAATCATCGTTGCAGGCGCGTAGCTCAGCTGGTTAGAGCACCACCTTGACATGGTGGGGGTCGTTGGTTCGAGTCCAATCGCGCCTACCATGAAATCAAAAAAGGGATTACCCGAGTCGGTAATCCCTTTTCTATTGGATGTCGCGGGAATTCCGACCCGCAGACGGGCGAACCCAGCCGGCCGGTCGCGTAGCCACCGCGGCTCGGCGTCTTTGGCGTCGTGCGCTAGCGGACTCTGACGGCGTTGATGTCGACCTTCGCCCCCTGCGCTTCCAACCCGAGCGTCTTCACGAACGACACGTAGTGCCCTCGCGTCGTGATGTTGTCATCGTGCACGGCGAAGCCGATGTTGTAGACGCCGCCTTGCTTGAGATTCTTGTCGTCATCGTTCGTCAATCCCAGCGGTCGGATCATCACCACGGTCCATGCGCCGTCCTTCCAACTGGCGACCGCGTTGTTGTCTGCGGCGGAACCGCTTGCGCCTTCGCGACTGATCACGTAGTCCGGGATCATGTCGCCCTCCTTCCACGGTAGCGTTGCGTCGAACGGCACGGCGTTCTGCCCGGCGATCAAGAAATGATCGCCCTTGCGCAACTGGTCGCTCGTGATCGAGCGATAGCCCAACTTCTTCGCGTCCCACATGAACTTCGGCTGGTGCGTTGACGCGTCTGCGTTGCTGCCGAACGGATCCTTGCCCGCGTCCGCCAGGCGCCATTCCAGAACGTAGCCGTCGTCCGCCATGCCGGCGGGGTGGCTGCGATGCGCTCTCCACTGGATCAAGTCGACGAAATGGCCCGCCGCTTTCAGCTTTGCAATCTCGTCGACCGACTTGCCGGTCTTCCAGTCCGACGCGACGGTGCGGGTTTCCGGCAGGTACTTCCGCACATCGCTCTTCTTGATCGCCGTGAGAAGCGCATTCGCAGCGACTTCCTCCTTGGTGAACTGTTTCGGCATGTCGCGCTCTCCGTCGTGGCACGTGAGCCAACATCCTTGCTGCGCGAAGCCAGGGACCTTTCCGTCGTCGATCATCACCGACATGCGATCTTCGTAAATGCCGGGTTGTTTTCCATCCCGAACGACCTTGTCGAGCTTCGGGTAGCCGTAAACCGTCCACTCGTGACCGTCGAAGCGCAAATACTGGTGCTCGGTGCCTGGATACGGATTCGCCGTCTTCCACTGGAACCGAAGATACGCGTTCTTGTCGTCGAACGCCGCCTGCACATTCAAGTCGACGTGACCGCGCTTCCCTTCGACCGGCGTCGGCTCGAGACGGCCAGACTTGACAAGCGTTTCGCCGAGATCGACCTCGGCACCGTCCTCGTCATGACAACTGACGCACGCGCTGCCGCTCTGTACTTTGCCCGCAGCGCCCTTGTGAGCATCGCTGCGCAGCCACTCGTACGACGACTGGCCGGGGTAGAACAACGTCAGCCGCGTGACCGGTATGGCGGACCAATTAATCGTTGCAGGATCGGCGGCCATGGCCGGATTGACGGCAATGGCCGTGACACCGAAAGCGAACAGGAATGGAAGCATGTTGACTCCTTGCGTCGTCCACGCGGATTCTACTCGTTGCACTATCCGCGTGATTGGCTGCGCAAGCATTGACGCGTATCAATCTCGATCGTCACGAAGGATGACCCGCAAGACGCTGATTCCATGTACAATGTGACGCGTTGCGGAGCGGCGCTCCGACGCCAGCAGGCACAGGGTGTTCCTGCAACGGCAAACGCAACGAAACGGAAAGGATGGTTATGACACCGCGAACGCGTGGAGGATCGACGTAGATCGACGCGGTGTCGCGCGCGAGACGGACTCGTCCGTCCATCGAAAAGTGCGGCCCGCCGCACTTTTTTCGTTTCTGGAGTTCCGCCATGCCCGACATTCGATTGCCCGACGGCGCCGTCAAGCACTTCGACGCACCGGTCACCGTTTCCGAACTCGCCGCGTCGATCGGTCCCGGTCTTGCGAAGGCGGCGATCGCCGGCAAGGTCGACGGCAAGATCGTCGATACGTCGCATCGCATCGAACGCGATGCGACCGTCGCCATCATCACCGAGCGCGATCCCGAAGGCCTCGACGTCATCCGGCATTCCACCGCGCATCTCCTCGCCTACGCCGTCAAGGAACTGTTTCCCGACGCCCAGGTGACGATCGGCCCCGTGATCGAGGATGGCTTCTATTACGACTTCTCGTTCAAGCGTCCCTTCACGCCCGAGGATCTCGAAGCGATCGAGCGCAAGATGAACCAGCTCGCGCAGAAGAACGAGCCGGTCACGCGCTCGCTGATGCCCCGCGACGAGGCGGTGCGCTACTTCGAGTCGCTTGGCGAGCACTACAAGGCCGAGATCATCGCGTCGATTCCGTCCGACGAGCCGATCTCGCTCTACGCCGAAGGCAAGTTCGTCGATCTGTGCCGCGGCCCGCACGTGCCGTCGACCGGACGGCTCAAGGTGTTCAAGCTGATGAAGCTGGCCGGCGCCTACTGGCGGGGCGACTCGCGCAACGAGATGTTGCAGCGGATCTACGGGACCGCATGGACGAAGAAGGACGACCTCGACGCTTATCTGCATCGGATCGAGGAAGCGGAGAAACGCGATCATCGCCGGCTCGGGCGCCAGCTCGACCTGTTCCACCTGCAGGACGAGGCGCCGGGCATGGTGTTCTGGCATCCGAAGGGCTGGTCGATCTGGCAGCAGGTCGAGCAGTACATGCGGCGCGTCTATCAGGACAACGGCTACCAGGAAGTTCGCGCGCCGCAGATCCTCGACCGCTCGCTCTGGGAGAGGAGCGGCCACTGGGAGAACTACAAGGACAACATGTTCACGACGGAGTCGGAGAAGCACGACTTCGCCATCAAGCCGATGAACTGCCCGGGACACGTGCAGGTGTTCAACTCGGACCTGCGCAGCTATCGCGACCTTCCGCTGCGCTACGGGGAATTCGGCGCCTGCCACCGCAACGAGCCCTCGGGGGCGCTGCACGGGATCATGCGCGTGCGCGGCTTCACGCAGGACGACGGCCACATCTTCTGCAAGCCCGACCAGATCG
>DASSEA010000444.1:0-11225 GCA_035696805.1 Casimicrobiaceae bacterium | reverse complement strand
ACGCCAAAGCGTCGCGCTGCAATCGCTGCCCCGTCACGCGTACGTCGGCCGTGAACTAGGCTCGGGCACGCGCGAGGTCATCGACCGCTATCTGCAGAAAGGCGGCCTCTCGCTCGACGCCCTGCAGGTGGTGATGGAAGCGAGCAGCCCGGAAGCGCTCAAGGGACTCGTCGCGACGGGCCTCGGCTTTGCCATCATGTCGAGCACGATCGTCGACAAGGAGGTCCGCCTGCGCGAGCTCGTGCGCATTCCGCTCGCCCCGCCCCTGATTCGGCACCTGTCCGTCGTATATCCGAAGGAGCGCTTCCATTCGAAGGCGGTGAACGCCTTCGTCGGGTTCGCCAAGGAACGGCTCGGCGCGACGCTGCCGGGCGAACTGCGAGCACGTTCGATCGCCGGCTAGCCGATTGCGAACCGGGCCGGATTCGATTTCGTTCGCCGGACGATCCTCTCCAACCTCAGGCTACCCCCGGGCTTGAGGCGAAGTCGCGTCCGACCCGCACTACCGCGCAGAATGTCCAGTCAGCTTCACCTGGACCTTCTCATGTTGCTCGAGCGTAGCGTAATAAGCGCGCAGAACGTCGAGCACTTCCGGACGGCTGAACTCGGCCGGAACGGCGTCGCCGTCCGATAACCACTTGCGCAACTTCGTGCCTGACACGAGCAACCGATCCTCGTCCTCGTGCGGACACGTGCGTGCGGACGCCATGCTGCCGCACCGATAGCACCAGAACGTCCAGTCGATTTTCATCGGCTGGATCACGAGCGCGTCACGCGGAATCTCGTCGAAGATGCGATGTGCGTCGAACGGACCATAGTAGCTGCCAACGCCGGCGTGGTCGCGGCCGAGGATCTGGTACGCGCAACCGTAGTTCTGCCGAAACACCGCATGCAGCAGCGCCTCACGGGGACCGGCGTAACGCATGTCCAGCGGATAACCCGCCTGCAGGACCGTGCCCGGCTGGAAATACCGGTCGATCAGCACGCCGATGGCGCGCGTGCGCACCTCGGCGGGAATGTCGCCGGGCTTGAGTTGGCCGAGCAGCGAATGCACGAGAACGCCGTCGCAGACTTCGATGGCGATCTTCGCCAGGTATTCGTGCGAGCGGTGCATCGGATTCCGGGTCTGGAACGCGGCCACGCGCGACCAGCCGAGCCGCTCGAACGCCGCGCGCGTTTCGGCGGGCGTCATGAACAGCGCGCCGTACGCGGCCCTGAAGCCGCCATCGCCGAGGACGCGCACCGGACCTGCAAGGTTGACGGGGCCCTGCTTCATCACCATCTGCACGCCGGGATGCAGTTCGTCCGTCGTTTTGAAGACGGACAGGCATTCGTGCCGCTTGTCGATCCGGTATTGGTCGGTGATCGTCATGACGGCGATCACCGAATCACCGTCCTGCTCGACGAGCGCGACCTCGGCATCCCGTTGCAGCGTATTCGCCGTTGCCTCGTCGGTCGACAGCGTGATCGGAATCGGCCAGAACACGCCGCTGGCCGTGCGCATGTCGTCGCAGACGCCCCGCCAGTCGTCGTGCGCCATGAAGCCTTCGAGCGGCGTGAATCCGCCGAGGCCGAGCATGACGAGATCGCCCTTCTCGCGCGACGTAATGCGAAGTTTCGGTAACGTCTGCGCGCGACGCCATTCCTCGTCCCGATGGTCACCGGTGAGCTGCAGCGGCCGCAGGTTGCCACCTCCGTGAGGTGGCGGCAGAACGGGGAGGTGCGATGGAGTGGGCGACATCAGAGCTCCGTCAGTTTCAGCCGCTGCACCTTGCCGGAGGGACCCTTCGGCAATTGCGCGACCAGACGCAGATAGCGCGGTGCCTTGTAGCGGCCGAGCGTGCGCACGCAATGCGCGCGCAGCTCGTCCTCGCTGCACGCGACTCCCGGCTTGACGACGACGCACGCCAGGATTTCCTGCCCGTACACGTCGTCGGGCACGCCTACGGCCGCCGCTTCGAGCACCGCCGGATGCGCAAGCAGCGCTTCGTCGATTTCGCGCGGCGCGATGTTTTCGCCGCCCTTGATGATCAGTTCCTTGAGCCGGCCGGTGATGAAATAGTAGCCGTCGTCATCGCGATAGCCGAGGTCGCCGGTCGCAAGCCAGCCGTCAGCGCGTATCGCTGCCTGCGTCGCTTCGGGCGACTTGTAATAACCGATCATCACGTTGGCGCCGCGCAATTCAATCTCGCCGCGTTCGCCCGTGGGGAGTACGCGGCCGGTTGCGTCGACGACGCGCGCTTCGACGCCGAGCGGCAGTCCGGGCGACCCGTAGCGGCGTGCCGCGGTGTCGAGCGGGTTGCTGAACGCGACCGACGCACATTCGGTCAGCCCCATCGCCTCGATGACCGAGATGCCGAAGCGCGCTTCGAAGGCGCGGTGCTGCTCCGGCGGCAACGGCGCCGACGCGGAGCGTCCGAAGCGAACGCGCCGGCACGCCGCAGCCTGCTCCGGCGTGAGTTCGGGCCCGTTCAACAGGTACGCGATGATCGTCGGCACCATGTTGAGCCACGTCGGCTCGTAGCGTGCGACCAGAGGCCACCATTGCGACACGCTGAAGCGATGCGGCATGACGATGCTGCCGCCGGATACGAGCGGTGCAACCGTCGCGACGCATTGGCCGTTGATGTGATAGAGGGGCAATGACGAAAGCACGCGATCGGCTTCGGTCAAGTCGAGCGATGCGCTCACCGCGCGGCCGGCAGCGAGCATGTTGGCGTGCGACAGCAGCGCACCCTTGGGGCGTCCGGTCGTGCCCGACGTGTACATGAGCATCGCCGGATCCTGCGGATCGCAACGTGTCGCAGGCATTGCGGAAGCTTGCTGCAGGCCCAAACCGTCGACGTCCACGACGTGGATTGCAAAGGTCGCGCCGGTGCTGCGTCGAATCGCCTCGAGACGGGTGCGATTGTCGTCGCTCACGAACACGATCGCCGTGTCGGAATGGACGAGCGTGTACTCGAGTTGCGCATCTTGCGCGAGCAGGTTGATCGGCGACACGACGTAACCCGCATACATCGCGCCAAGGAACACCGTTGCCGCGCTTACCCCGTTCGGCAGCATGAACGACACCGTGGATCCGGGCGCGATGCCGCGGCCCGCGAGCCACGCGCCCAACGCGCGACAGTCGTTTCGCAACGCGGCATACGACAGCGCACGCTGCGCCCCCGGCGCGAGCAGGAACGGCGCGTCGGGTTGCGTCGCGGCATAGTGATCGACGACGTCGCGAAACGTCGAAAGACGTCGCGCGGTCACCGGGACGTCGCGCACCGCGCCCGCGAATTCAGACCCCATGCTTTGCGCGATAGCCCCCGAACAACGCGTCCTCGGTGGGCTCGTGCACGCGGTCGGCGCCGAATGGCCGCACGACGCGCGTGATGTTGAGGAAATGCCGGTAACCGAGGTTGTCGGAGATGCTGTTGCCGCCCCACGTGCCGCACCCCATCGACAGCGAGAACGGCAGTGCGTTGTCGAAGCTGCCGCCGGTCGCGAAGCAATGCGCCTGGTTGACGATGACGCGTGCGACGGGAAGCGACAAACCGAGCTCGGTTGCACGCTCCGGCTTCCGTGTGTGCAGGCCGATCGAATGGCCTGCACCCTGGTAGCGCAGAAGTTCGAGTGCACGGGCACGCGCCGCCGCGTAGTCGGCCGCCCGGTAGAACGCGAGGACGGGTGAAAGCTTTTCGCGCGAAAAGGGATGCTCGCGGCCGACGCCGGTTTCCGCGACGACGAGGAAGCGAGGTTTCCCTGCGGCGATGCGCGTGAGTCCTGCACGCTCCGCGATCGTCTGCGCGTCCTGCGCGACGAACGCCTGCGACAGCTTGCCGTCGGGAAACATCGCGTGCAGCAACTGCGTCGCCTCGTCGGCGTCGAGCATCACCCCGCCGTGATTGGCGAGCGCCGCGAGCAGAGCGCCGGCGACCGCCTCGACCGCGATGACGCTGTTCTCCGACGAGCAACTCGTCGCATTGTCGAACGTCTTCGAGCGCGCGATCTTTTCCGCCGCGTCGGCGATGTCCGCGGTTTCGTCGACGATGACGGCGACATTGCCGACACCGACGCCGATGGCAGGCGTGCCGCTTTCGTACGCCGCGCGCACGTTGGTCGCCGATCCGGTCGCGACGACGAGATCCGCCTGGCGCATCAGTTCGAACGTCCGCTCGCGCGTGATGGGGGGCGGCAGTTGCGAAACGAGATCGGTCGGCGCACCGATGCGATCGAGCTCGGCATGGATGAAGCGCAGTAGCAGCGCCAGCGTCGATTCGCCCTTGGGGGACGGCGCGATGACGATCGCGTTGCGGCCCTTCAGCGCGTTGATGATGTTGTTCGCCGGTGTGGCGGCGGGGTTCGTCGACGGCGTGATCGCCGCGACGACGCCGACGGGTCGTGCGATCTCGACGAGGCCACGCGCCGCGTCCTCGTGAATGACGCCTACCGAGAGCGCGCCCTGCAGGTCGCGCAACAGCCCCATCGTCTTGCGGCGATTCTTCGCGACCTTGTCGGCGACGTTGCCGAGCCCGGTGTCGCGCACGGCGAGCTCGGCGAGCGCGCGATTGCGCGACGGTTCGACGATCGCCCAGCCGGCCGCAACGGCCGCCTCGTCGGCGTCGTCCTGCGTCCACTGATCAGCGATCGCCTGCGCGGCACGCGCCTTCGCGACGACGGCCGCGACGATCGCTCGCGCGTCCGTCTGCACGCCGTCCATTCTACCCAACGACGTCCAGGCGACGCCGTTCGAGGCTCGAGGAAAACTCAGACGTTGTCTTCGATCACTGCGCCGCCGTCGCTTTGTACTTGGCGAGATGACGAACCGGCAGCGCAAGCGCATCGCGCCGGAACGGGTCGCCGAGCTCGCGCGTCACCATCATTTCCAGAACGGTCGTCTTGCCTTCGCGCTGCGCGGCCGCGGCGTCGCGCAAGGCCGGCCCCACGTCCGACAGCCTCTCGATGCGCACGCCTTCGGCACCCATCGCACGCGCGACGCCGGCCCACGACGGCTGGCGGTCGAGGTTCACGCCGATGAAGCGATTCGCGTAGAAATCGACGTGATTCTTCTTTTCCGCGCCCCACTGGCCGTTGTTGAACACGACTGCGGTCACGGGGATGTTCTCGCGCACGCAGGTCTGCAACTCGCCGAAGCTCATCCCCCACGCGCCGTCGCCGACATACGCAATCGCGGAGCGGTTCGGTGCGCCGACCTTGGCGCCGATGATCGTCGGGAACGCGTAGCCGCAGTTGCCGAAGCTCATCGCGGCGAACATCGACCGTGGACGCTCGAAGCGCAGGTAGCTGTTCGAAACCGAGCAGATGTTGCCGATGTCGGTCGAAACCATCGCGTCGTCGGGCATCGCCCGCTCGAGTTCGCGCACCATCTGCCGCGGATGCATGTGCGCGGATTGCGCGCTGACTTCGAGAGACCAGCGGTCCTTCTCGTGCGTCCAGCCGTCGAGTTCCTGTTCCCACGCACGTTTTTCCTGCTGCAGCGTCGCGAGACGACGTTCGCGGTTGGCTGCGCTTGCGAGCGGTTGCTTCGCAAGTCGCGCGACGAGCCCGCGCGCCGCCGCACCCGCATCGCCGCAGATGCCGACCGAGATCGGCTTGACCAGGCCGAGCATCCGGGGATCTGCATCGATCTGGATGATCTGCGCGGCCTTCGGCCAGTAATCGAGCCCGTGTTGGGGCAACGTTCCGAACGGCCCGAGCCGCGTCCCGAGTGCCAGCACGACGTCGGCTTGCGCGATGAGCTTCATCGCGGCTTTCGATCCCTGGTACCCGAGCGGACCGCACCACAGCGGATGCCGGGACGGGAACGCGTCGTTGTGCAGATAGCTGACGCAAACCGGCGCCTGCAGGAGCTCAGCCAGCGCCACCGCGTCGTCCTGCGCGTTGCCCATGACGATGCCGCCGCCAGCGAGAATCACCGGAAACTGCGCCTTGGCGAGCAGCGCAGCCGCCTCGTCCAGGCTCTGCTCGCCGCCTGCGCCGCGCTCGATCGTGAGTGGACGCGGAATTTCGCACTCGATGTCGCCGTAGAAGAAGTCGCGCGGAATGTTGAGTTGCGTCGGCCCCATCTCGAGCATCGCGCGATCGAACGCGCGGCCCGTCAGCTCCGCCATTCGGGCCTTGTTGTTGACGTTCGCCTGATACTTGGTGATCTTGGAGAAGATCGGCAGCTGCTCGGTTTCCTGGAAGCCGCCGAGCCCGAGCGTCATCGACCCCGTTTCGGGTGTGACGACGACGACCGGTGAATGCGCCCAGAACGCGGCGGCCGTCGAGGTGACGAAGTTCGTGATGCCAGGCCCGTTTTGGGCGATGCAGACGCCGTGACGCCCGGTAACACGCGCGTAGCCGTCGGCCATGTGCCCGCCGCCCTGCTCGTGCGCGACCGAAATGAAGCGGATGCCCGCGTGGGGAAAGAGATCGAGCGCATCCATATACGCCGAGCCCACGATGCCGAACACGTCGGTGACACCCTGCGCGACCAGCGTTTCGACGAACGCCTCCGACGGCGTCATCTGCTGCCGGCCCTGCACGGCCAGATTCCTGGATTCGGTCATCGTGTTCATGCGCGTCGCGTCCTTCCGAGGATTCGAACCCATGATTGTGCGGCCGGCGGGCGGCCGCGACTAGTGCCAGAGTCACCCACGGGTTGAGTCCAGTGCGTGGCCTGCAGGACCTGCGTGCGAAAGGATGGCGCCTGCGTCGCAAATCGCCTATCGTGTCACGCGCATGCGGACCGGCAGCGCCGTCGCTTGCGATTCGCGCGCGGCGCATCGCGCGGCGCGCGCTCCGATTCCTAGAGAAGGGAGGCTCCATGTTTCGTCGTTCGCTGTTGCGGGCAGCCGTCGCTGCCACCGCTGTGCTGATGCTCGGCGCGGGCACCGCCGGTGCGCAGACGCCCGTGCGCATCCGCATTCAAACCGCCGTACCGTCCGCGAGCATCTACTTCGAACTGCTGAAGCGGATGGGTGACCGCGTCGACAAGATGTCGGCGGGCCGCGTCAAGATGGAAATGCTTCCCGACGGTGCGGTCGTGGGCGCGTTCGAGATTCTCGACGCGGTGGACAAGGGCGTCGTCGAAGGCGGTTATGCGTGGACGCACTATTGGTCGGGCAAGAACCCCGCGGCCGGCCTGTTCTCCAATCCGATGGCGGGTGCGGGCGTGGGGCTCGATCAGCTGTCGCACGTCGCCTGGATCTTCGAAGGCGGTGGCTACGACCTTTATCGCAAGCTGTACAGGGACGTGCTGAAGGTCAACGTCGAGCCGATCTTCGTGCAACCGATGGGACCCGATCCGCTCGGCTGGTTCAAGCGCCCGATCGCGAGCACCGAGGACTTCAAGAAGATGAAATATCGCTCGCCACCCGGCATCACCGGCGAAATCTTCAAGGAAATGGGGGTGTCGGCGGTCGCGTTGCCCGGTGGGGAAATCGTGACGTCGGCGCAGCGCGGCGTCATCGATGCCGCCGAATGGATCGGGCCGGCCGACGACCTGAACCTCGGCCTGCAGACCGTGTGGAAGCATTACTACCTGCAGGGCCTGCATCAGTCGACCGACATCGGCGAGATCCTGATCAACAAGGGTGTCTGGGACAAGCTGTCGCCCGACCTGCAGGAGATCATTCGCACGGCGGCGATGGCATCGATGACCGAGACGTATACGTACAACGTGTATCGCAACGCGCAGGCGGTGGTGAGACTGCGTAACGAGTTCAAGGTCGAAATCCACGACACGCCGAAGGACTTCTTCCCGCAGTTCGTACGCGCGACGAATGTCGTGCTCGATCGTTATGCGCAGAAGGACGCCTTCTTCAAGCAGGTGCTCGATTCGCAGCGGAACTTCGCGAAGACGGTCGTGCCGTACTGGACGAAGATCCTCGACCTGTATTCCAACCTCGGCAACGCCGCGCTCGCGACGCCCGCCAAGTAAGTTCTTCCAATGCGCTTCGCGCGTCATCCGAAACGGGGGACGCGCGACGCGTGCGTTGTGAATCGCGCGAGGAAACGATGGCGGACGCCGATGCGCCTCCGAGTGGACTGACGCCGCCGAGCGGGCTGGTGGCGCCGGGGAACGCATTGACGCGCCTGCTGGACGCGATCACGCGAATCGTGGGTCGCGCGATCGCGTGGCTGATCATTCCGATGGTCGCGTCGCTCGTATACGAGGTCACGGCGCGTTACCTGTTCGATGCGCCGACCGTGTGGGCCTACGACATGACGTTCATGCTCTACGGCACGTTCTTCATGCTCGGCTCGGCCTGGACGCTGCAGCGCGGCGGGCACATCCGGACCGACACGTTCTACGCCGACTGGTCGCCGCGACGCCGGGCGCTCGTCGATGCGGGATGCTACGTCCTGTTCTTCCTGCCGGCGATGGCGGTGTTCCTGAAGCTCGGTGCCGATTACTTCTGGAAATCGTTCCAGCAGAACGAGCGGATCGTCACCAGTCCGTGGCTGCCGATCGTGTGGCCGTTCAAGGCCGTGCTGCCCGTGACGGCGGCTCTCCTAATCATCCAAGGCATCTCCGAGCTCATCAAGAGCCTCCAGGTGATCCTGCGTTCGGGCGAGGATCGGTGATATCGAGCGAACGTGGCCGCAACCGTGGCGACGCGTGCGTTGCAAGCGGATGGAATGTAGATGACGCCTGAGTGGATCGGCATCCTCGCGCTCGCCGTGCTGTTCGGCGCGATCTTCGTCGGATTCCCGATCGCGTTCACGCTGATCTCCGTTGCGATGTTCTTCGGCTATGTCGCGCTCGGCGACCTGTCGCTGTACCTGATGCAGCTGCAGTTCTTCGCCGTGATGCGCGATCCGACCCTCGCCTCGGTCCCGTTCTTCCTGTTCATGGGTTACCTGCTCGAGCAGTCCGGCCTCATGGAGCGCCTGTTCCGCGGCGTGCAGCTGCTCTTCGCGTCGCTGCGCGGATCGCTGTACCTCGCCGTGCTCATCACGGCAACGATCTTCGCGGCCGCGACGGGCATCGTCGGTTCATCGGTCACGCTGCTGGGCGTGATGGCCGCGCCCGCGATGAAACGGAGCCACTACGACGTCCGGCTGTCGGCCGGCGTCATCACCGCCGGCGGCACGCTCGGCATCCTGATTCCGCCATCGGTCATGCTGATCGTCATGGGGCCGGTCGTCGGCGTGCCCGCGACCGACCTCTTCGCGGCCGCGGTGATACCCGGCCTGCTGCTGTCCGGGCTGTACATCGTTTATGCGCTTGTTCGCAGCTATCTGAATCCGGCGCTCGGCCCGGCGCTTCCGCTCGAGGAACGCGCCGCGTCGTTCGGCATCGTCGTCAAGGAACTCGTCGTCGGCATCGCACCGATCGTCGTCGTCATCCTCGCGACGCTGGGCGTGATCCTCGCCGGGATCGCGACGCCGACCGACGCGGGGGCGGTCGGCGCCTTTGCCGTGCTGCTGCTCACGCTTCTGTATCGTCGCATGACGTGGCCCGCATTCCGCAAGGCCGTCTACGCGACGCTCGAAGTTTCGTGCATGATTCTTCTGCTCGTCGCCGCATCGAACTACTTCGGCGCCGTATTTTCTCGGCTCGGCAGCGCCAACCTGATCGCCGAATCGCTGCTGACGCTGTCGTTTTCACCGACGATCATGCTGCTCCTGATCCTCGGCATCATCTTCGTGCTCGGCTGGCCGCTCGAATGGGTGCCGATCGTGCTGATCGTCGTGCCGATCCTGTTGCCGCTGGTGACGAAGCTCGGGATCAACCTGATCTGGTTCTGTACGCTCGTTGCCGTCTGCCTGCAAACGGCGTGGCTGTCGCCGCCGGTAGCCTTGTCGGCGTACTTCCTGAAGGGGGTCGTGCCCGACTGGCCGCTCAAGGACATCTATGCCGGCATGATGCAGTTCATGGTGCTGCAGGTGATCGGACTGCTGCTCGTGCTGTTCTTTCCGCAACTGGCGCTCTGGTTGCCGGCGCTCATGCGTAATTAGGAGGTCGCAATGAACACATCGAATCGCCGCGTCGGCATCATCGGCGTCGGCTTCGGCGCTGCCGTTTACGCACCGGCCTTCGCGTCCGAGGGCTGGGACGTCGTCGCGCTCTGCAGCCGCAACGCGCAAAACGCGCGCAAGGCCGCCGATGCCGCGGGTGTGCCGGACATCCACACCGATCCGCTGGAACTCATCCGTCGCGACGACATCGCGGCGATCGGCATCGTCACGCCGCCCGTGGCGCATGCCGAACTCGCGATCGCCGCGCTCCAGGCGGGAAAGCACGTGCTGTGCGAAAAGCCGTTCGCATTCGATGCGACACAAGGCCAGGCGATGCTCGAGGCGGCCAGGCGGACGGGTCGCACGGCCATGGTCGGCCACGAATTCCGGCATACGCCGCAGCGCGCCTATGTGCGTCGACTGTTGGACGAAGGCTACGTAGGTCGCTTCCAGCTATGCACGATCGAGCTGTACCTCGACCGTTACGTGACGCGCGAACCACGGCCGTTGACGTGGCTCGCGCGGCGTGCCGACGGTGGCGGCATTCTTGGCGCGCTCGGATCGCACTATGTCGATGCGCTGCGCCACTGGTTCGGCGACGTCGCGGCGGTCAGCGGGCGGCTTTTCACGCTGCGCCCGGACGTTGTCGATCCGGCGAGCGGCCGCCTCGTCCAGGCGGAAACCGACGATGCATTCATGTTCACGCTCGATTTCGTGAAGGGCGGCACGGCGACGATGATCGCGTCGTTCGCGGCAACGCCTGCACGCGGCGCGCGGCTCGTCGTCATGGGCGATCGGGGAACGCTGATCGCCGATCAACCGGGACCCAATCCGATGGAGGACGGCACCGTCATCGGCAGTCGCGATGGGACGCCGTTGCAACCGCTCGCCACGCCGCCACAGCTCATGCCGCTGACCGACACGCGCGATCATCGGCTCGCGGCGTTCCGGCTGCTCGTGCGCGATTTCACGCGCGGCATCGACGAGGGCACGTCGCCGGCGCCCAACTTCGAGGACGGCTTGAAGTGCCAGCAGGTGCTCGACGCCGTCCGCGAATCGTCTGACACGGGACGCACGATCCGAATCAGCTAGTCTAGGCTCCGATTACGCTTTCCGGCGACGCGTAGCGTTGGCGCAGTTCCAGCGCCTCCGCGACCGCGCGGTACGTGATGCGGCCGAACGCGATGTTGAGGCCGTCGCGCAGGTTCGCGTCGTCGGTCAGCGCTTTTTTCCAGCCCTTACCCGCCAGCGCCAGCACGTACGGCAGCGTC
>DASSEA010000443.1:0-3769 GCA_035696805.1 Casimicrobiaceae bacterium | reverse complement strand
ACGAGCCGACGGCACGCGACGAGTCCACGGCACGCGATGAGTTCACGGCAAGGAACGAGCCGACGGCACGCGACGAGTCCACGGACCGATCGAACGCCGCGGGCGATGCAGCGAGGCCCATGGCGCTTTCCCCGCTCGACGAGGAATTCATCCTCGACATTCCGCCTCCATCCGACGCACACACGCCCGCGCTCGAGCGCGATGCGACGCGTGATGGCGCGAGCAGTTCCGCGCCTGTGACATTCGTCGCGCCCGGCAGTCCGGACTGGAATGCGATGGCCGAGGAAATCCGGATGCAGGTGCTGCAGCGCCTCGACCTTTTCACTGACACGGGAATGCGCGATCAGCTTGGAGCACGGTTGCAGCCGATCGTCGATCGCGCGTCCGCGGAACTGGTCGAGACGATCAATCATCAGCTCGGGGAGCTCGTGCGCGGCTACGTCGCCGAGGCCATCGAACGCGAGATCGAAAGCTGGCGCAAGCGCAGCGGTTGATTTGTCGAGCGTCAGGGCGGTCGGCGTTCTCACTTGAGGCGAGCCGGTCAAACCGTTGTTTTCCTGCTGCGCGAGGACCGTCGAACACACCCCCCGTCGGCCGGCGTTGCGTCGGCCGCGGCGGTGCGTGCTAGACTGAATTCGTGAATGCGAAGCGCCGCATTGCGTCGTGCCCGTCGTCCGCCCGCCCCACGGCGCGGCCGTACGTCTATGTTTACTTTTCGGCACACGCCGAGGGCCGTGCGCGACCGTAAGACCAGTCAGCATCGAACGATTCGCACGGGCGGCCCAGCAAAGGCCGCCCGTTTGCTTTCAAACGACCGCGAAAGGAAGCGCCAATGATCATCGTCATGCAGCCGGACGCCGGCGACAGCGACATCGCCGCGGTCGAGGCCAAGATCCGCGCGCACGGACTCGACGTTCATGTATCGCGGGGTACCGAACGCACGTTGATCGGCGCGATCGGCGACGAGCGCAAGCTCGATCCCGAGATGTTCGACCCGATGCCGGGTGTCGAGCGCTCGCTGCACATCCTGAAACCGTACAAGCTGGTCGCGCGAGAGTGGCACAAGGCGAGCACCGTCGTCGACGTGCGAGGCGCCCGCATCGGTGGCAGCGACGTGCAGGTGATCGCCGGGCCGTGCTCCGTCGAAACGCAGGCGCAGATGCACGCGGCAGCGGCAGGCGTTGCCGCGGGCGGCGCGCGATTGATGCGCGGCGGCGCTTTCAAGCCACGCACGAGCCCCTATGCATTTCAGGGCAAGGGGGTCGAGGGACTTGCGATGCTGAAGGAAGCTGCGGGTCGCTTCGACCTGCCGATCGTCACCGAGCTGATGGACGTGCGGATGCTCGACACGTTCCTCGACAACGACGTCGACGTCATCCAGATCGGAACGCGCAACATGCAGAATTTCGATCTTTTGAAGGAAGTCGGGAAGGTGAACGTTCCCGTCATCCTGAAGCGCGGGATGAGCGCGACGATCAGCGAATGGCTGATGGCCGCAGAGTACATCGCGGCGGGCGGCAACCACCGCGTCATGCTGTGCGAGCGCGGTATCCGCACATTCGAGACCGCTTATCGCAACGTGCTCGACGTGACAGCGGTCGCAGTGCTGAAGAAGGAAACGCACCTGCCGGTGATCGTCGATCCGTCGCACGCCGGGGGCAAGGCGTGGATGGTGCCGGCGCTGTCGTGCGCGGCGATTGCGGCAGGCGCCGACGCATTGCTGATTGAAGTGCATCCGTGTCCAACCGAAGCGTGGTGCGATGCGGACCAGGCGCTGTCGATTCCAGAATTCGGTGCGTTGATGCAGCGATTGCGCGCGCTGGCGCAGGCGACGGGACGAACGCTCGCGGAGCCACGCAGCGAACGCGCGGAAGCGGCGATCGCATAGCGAGGCCCGTTCGCACGCCGTTGTCGTTAAGCCTGCGCGGGGGCCCGGCGGAGCGCTTGCTAACTTAGGCTGCGCGCCGCGCATCCTCCGCGCCTTCTTCTCCCTCCAGGACACCACGAGCCGCATGGAACTCGCCAAGAGCTTCGAGCCCCACGCCATCGAAGCGAAGTGGTACCCGCTGTGGGAGGCGCGCGGCTATTTCAAGCCGAGCTATGCACCCGGCGCTCCGGCGTATTGCATCCAGCTACCGCCGCCAAACGTCACCGGTACGCTGCACATGGGTCACGCGTTCCAACAGACGCTGATGGACGTGCTGATCCGCTATCACCGGATGCGCGGCTTCAACACGCTCTGGCAGGTCGGCACCGACCATGCGGGCATCGCGACCCAGATCGTCGTCGAGCAGCAACTGAAAGCGGAAGGCAAATCGCGGCACGATCTGGGTCGCGCTGCATTCGTCGACCGCGTATGGGCGTGGAAGCAGGAGTCGGGTGGCGCGATCACGCACCAGATGCGACGCCTCGGCGCAGCGGCCGACTGGTCGCGCGAGCGCTTCACGATGGACGAAGGGTTGTCGGCCGCCGTGCGCGAAACGTTCGTCCGCCTGTACGACGACGGGCTCATCTATCGCGGCAAGCGCCTCGTCAACTGGGATCCCAAGTTGATGACGGCGGTGTCGGATCTCGAAGTCGACAGCGAAGAAGAGCAGGGCAGGCTGTGGGAGCTGCGCTATCCGCTCGCTGACGGTTCGGGTTCACTCGTCGTCGCGACGACGCGACCCGAAACGATGCTTGGCGACACTGCGGTTGCCGTGCATCCGGACGACGATCGCTATCGCGCGATGATCGGCAAGCGCGTGCGGCTGCCGCTTGCCGACCGGGACATTCCCGTCATCGGCGACGACTACGTCGATCCCGCATTCGGCACGGGCGTCGTCAAGATCACGCCCGCACACGACTTCAACGACTGGGCGGTCGGCCAGCGTCATCAACTGGCGGCGCTGGCAATCTTCAATCTCGACGCCACGGTGAACGACAATGCCCCCGCGAAATATCGCGGCCTCGATCGTTACGCCGCGCGCAAGGCGGTGCTCGCCGACCTGCAGGCTGCCGGGCTCGTCGTTTCGGAAAAGGCGCACGCGATGATCGTGCCGCGGTGCGGGCGCACCGGCGAAGTGGTCGAGCCGATGCTGACCGACCAGTGGTACGTCGCGATGCGTACGCCCGCTCCGGCATCACACCCGTTGTGGCCGGGCAAGACGATTCAGGAGCTTTGCCTCGACGTCGTGAGCGAAGACGGGATCGTCGACCCGCAGACCGGCGAGCGCGGGAGCGTGCGCTTCGTGCCGGGCGAATGGATTTCGACGTATCTGCACTGGATCAACAACATCCAGGACTGGTGCATATCCCGGCAGCTCTGGTGGGGCCACCAGATTCCGGCGTGGTACGACGACGCCGGCAACATGTACGTCGCTCGCACCGAGGCCGAAGCGCGATCACAAGCGGTACGCAAACTCGGGGGCGAGCCGGCTACGTTCCGTCGGGACGAGGACGTCCTCGACACGTGGTTTTCATCCGCGCTGTGGTGCCATTCCACGCTGGGCTGGCCGGCAGCCACGCGGGAACTCCGGACGTTCCTTCCGTCGTCGGTCTTGGTCACGGGTTTCGACATCATCTTCTTCTGGGTCGCGCGGATGATCATGACGACGACGCTTTTCACCGGCAAGGTTCCGTTTCGCGACGTCTACATCAACGCGATCGTCCGCGACGCGGACGGCCAGAAGATGTCCAAGTCGAAAGGCAACGTGCTCGATCCGCTCGATTTGATCGACGGCGTCGACGCCGACACGCTGGTCGCGAAGAGCATTGCGAACATGATGGA